>NZ_FOOK01000005.1 GCF_900113175.1 Planifilum fulgidum
CTCAATGAGGCGTCTTTCCGAACGAATTCCGTACAAATAACCGATCAAAAGCATTTTGAACAGCATGACCGGATCGATGCAAGGACGCCCATTATCTTGACAATACAAGGGGCGGCATTTTTCCGCGATAAACGAAAAGTCGATGGTTTCATTGATTTTTCTAAGCAAGTGATCTTGGGGAACAAGGTCTTCTATGTTGACTGTTTCGGGTTGAAATTCCCTGGATGGGTTCGTCCTGAACATATAAAAACCTTCCTTCGGAATTGTTTTATTCCGAATTCAACAAAAAAGGCTGTTGACCCTTCTTTGTCAACAGCCTCAAGCCGGAGAGAGTATCCTCTCCGGCTCAGATTGCCGATCACTCTTCTTCCCCGTCGGCGATGTGCACCCGGGCGACGGTGGCCACCTCTTCTCCCTCCCGCAGGGAGATCAGTTTGACCCCCTGGGTGTAGCGGCCCTGCTGGGAAATATCGGAGACGTTGAGGCGGATCACCATGCCGCCGTTGGTGACCAGCATCAGATCCTCCCGGGGAGTCACCATCTTCAAACCGACGACGGGCCCGTTCTTTTCGGTGACGGTGAGGGTCTTGATCCCCTTGCCGCCCCGGGACTGCTGCCGGTATTCCGAAAGGGGCGTCCGTTTTCCGTACCCCTTGGCGGTGACGATCATCACCTCGTGATCCGGATAAGCGATGTCCATGTCGATCACTTCGTCCCCTTCGCTCAGGGTGATCCCCTTCACCCCCGTCGCCGAACGGCCCATCTGCCGGACATCCTGTTCGGAGAAGCGGATCGACATCCCGAAGCGCGTCCCCAGGATGATCTCCTGCTGGCCGTCGGTCAGGCGGACGCCGACCAGCTCGTCCCCCTCCCGGAGATTGATGGCGAAAAGGCCGTTCCGCCGGATGTGCTCAAACTCCTCCAGGGCCGTCTTCTTGATCACCCCGTGCTTGGTGGCGAAGAAGAGCATTCTGTCCTGCGCGAACTCCTTCACCGGGATGACCGCGTGGATGTACTCCCCGGGCTCAATCTGGATCAGGTTGATGATCGGGGTTCCCCGGGCCGTCCGGCTGAGCTCCGGCACCTCGTAGGCCTTCAACCGGTACACCTTGCCCCGGTTGGAGAAAAAGAGCAGATAGTTGTGGGAATTGCAGACGAACAGGTGCTGGACGAAATCGTCCTCCCGGGTGCCCATCCCGGTGACGCCCCGTCCGCCGCGCCGCTGGGCCCGGTAGGAGGACAGGGGCATCCGCTTGATGTACCCGCGATGGGTGAGCAGGACCGCCACCTCTTCCTCGGGGATCAGGTCCTCCTCGTCAATCTCATCCGCATCCGGCTTGATCCGCGTTCTCCGCTCGTCGGCGAATTTCTCCCTGATCTCCAGAAGCTCGTCCCGGACCACCCCGCGGATCCTCGCTTCGTCGGCGAGGATGGCCTTCAGTTCGGCGATCGTTTTGAGCAGCTCCCCGTACTCGTCCTCGATCTTCTCCCGCTCCAGGCCGGTCAGGCGCTGCAGCCGCATGTCCAGGATGGCCTGGGCCTGCTTTTCGGTCAGGCCGAAGCGCTCCATCAGGCCGGCCCTCGCCTCGTCCGCCGTCCGGGAGCCGCGGATCAGGTCGATCACTTCGTCGATGTGATCCAGGGCGATCCGCAGCCCCTCCAGAATATGGGCCCTCTCTTCCGCCTTGCGCAGGTCGAACTGGGTTCTGCGGCGGATCACTTCGACCTGGTGTTCCAGGTAGTGGTGAAGGAGCTCCTTCAGGTTGAGCACCTGGGGCTGCCCTTTCACCAGGGCCAGCATGATCACCCCGAAGCTCGTCTGGAGCGCCGTGTGCTTGTACAGGTTGTTCAACACCACCCGCGGGTTGACGTCGCGCCTAAGTTCGATCACGACGCGCATCCCGTTCCGGTCCGATTCGTCCCGGAGGTCGGTGATGCCTTCCACCCGCTTTTCCCGGACCAGTTCGGCGATCTTCTCCACCAGCCTGGCCTTGTTGACCTGATAAGGGAGCTCCTCGACGACGATGCGCATCTTGCCGCCGGAGGCCTCTTCGATGCGCGTCTTGGCCCGGACCTGAAGGTTGCCCCGCCCCGTGCGATAGGCCTTCCGGATTCCGTCCGTCCCCAGGATCACCCCGCCGGTGGGAAAATCGGGGCCCTTGATCGATTTCATCAACTCCTCCACCGTCACGTCGGGGTTTTCAATCAGCTTGACCAGGGCGTCGATCACTTCCCCGAGGTTGTGCGGAGGAATGTTGGTGGCCATGCCGACGGCGATCCCCGAGGCTCCGTTGATGAGCAGATTGGGGATGCGGGAGGGCAGCACCAGGGGCTCCTCCAGGCTGCCGTCGTAGTTGGGCCCGAAGTCGATGGTTTCCTTCTTGATGTCCCGGAGCATCTCCAGGGCGATGGGCGCAAGCCGCGCCTCGGTGTAACGCATCGCCGCCGGGGAATCGCCGTCGACGGAACCGAAGTTGCCGTGCCCGTCGATCAGCATGTACCGGTAGGAAAAATCCTGGGCCATCCGGACCATCGAGTCATAGACCGCCGCATCGCCGTGGGGATGGTAGCGGGCCAGCACGTTTCCCACCACGTTGGCCGACTTCTTGTACGGCTTGTCCGGAGTGATCCCCAGTTCGAACATGGAATAAAGAATCCGCCGGTGAACCGGCTTCAGCCCGTCCCGCACGTCGGGCAGGGCGCGGCTGACGATCACGCTCATGGCGTAATCGAGAAAGGAGTTGCGCATCTCCTGGCTGATATTCACTTCCTGGATCCGTTCGGTATCTGGCATCGGTTAGTCCCTCCGTCCGTTGATCCGGCCGCCTTCGGCCGACCGCGGCAGCGTCAGACGTCCAGATTGCGCACCTGCCGGGCGTATTCCTGGATAAATTCCCGGCGGGGCTCCACTTTGTCCCCCATCAGCGTTTCAAACACGTGATCGGCGTCGATGGCGTCCTGAAGGCTGACCTGGAGCAGGGTGCGGCTCTCCGGATCCATCGTCGTCTCCCAGAGCTGGGTGGCGTTCATCTCACCCAGCCCCTTGTACCGCTGGATTTCCACTTTTCCCCTGGCCTGCATTTCCTGGACGATCCGCTCCTTTTCCCGGTCGCTGTAGGCATAGCGGATCGTTTTTCCCTGGCTGATCTTGTACAGGGGAGGCTGGGCGATGTAGACGTACCCCTCCTCGATCAGGGGACGCATGTACCGGTAGAAGAAGGTGAGGAGCAGGGTGCGGATGTGCGCCCCGTCCACGTCGGCGTCGGTCATGATGATCACCTTGTGGTAACGGGCCTTGTCGATGTTGAAGTCCTCTCCGATCCCCGTTCCCAATGCGGTGATGATCGTCCGGATTTCCTCGTTGGACAGGGCCTTGTCGAGCCGCGCCTTCTCCACGTTGAGGATCTTTCCCCGAAGGGGAAGGATCGCCTGAAACCGCCGATCCCGTCCCTGTTTGGCCGTTCCGCCCGCCGAGTCCCCCTCCACCAGGAACAGTTCGCTGATCTCGGCGTTCCGGGATGTGCAGTCGGCCAGCTTGCCCGGCAGGGAGCTCACCTCCAGGGCGTTTTTCCGCCGGGTCAGCTCCCGGGCTTTGCGGGCGGCCTCCCGGGCCCGCGCGGCCGTCACGGCCTTGCCGATGATCCGTTTGGCCACGGAGGGGTTTTCCTCCAGAAAGGTGAAGAAGCGGTCGGCGAAGATGGACTCCGTCACGGTCCGCGCTTCGCTGTTCCCCAATTTGGTCTTGGTCTGCCCCTCAAACTGCGGATCGGAGATCTTGACGCTGATGATCGCCGTCAGTCCTTCGCGGACATCGTCACCGGTCAGGTTGCTGTCATTGTCCTTCAGGAGATTGTTGCGCCGGGCATAGTCGTTGATCACCCGGGTGAGGGCCGACTTGAAGCCCGCCTCGTGGGTGCCTCCCTCATAGGTGTGAATGTTGTTGGCAAAGGAATAGATGTTGCTGGCGTAGGACTCGTTGTACTGGAGGGAGATCTCCACAAAGATGCCGTCCCGTTCTCCCTTGATGTAGATGGGGGGAGCGTGCAACACGTCCCGGTTCCGGTTCAGGTGTTCCACGAAGGAGACGATGCCGCCGTCGTATTTGAATTCCTGGGACTTTCCTTCTCCCCGCTCGTCGGTCAGGGATATGTACACCCCGCGGTTGAGAAAAGCCAATTCCCGGAGGCGGTTTTGAAGCACCTCGTAGTCGAATTCGGTGGTTTCCGTGAAGATTTCCGGATCGGGCTTGAAGGTGACGCGGGTCCCCGTCTCATCTGTGGCGCCCACCACCTGCAGGTCCGTTTCGGGCACCCCCCGCCGGTAACGCTGCCGGTGGATCTTCCCTTCCCGCTTCACCTCCACCTCCAGCCATTCGGAAAGGGCGTTGACGACCGACACGCCCACGCCGTGCAAACCGCCCGAATAAGCGTACCCGTCGCCGCCGAATTTCCCTCCGGCGTGGAGCGTGGTCATCACCACCTCCACCGCCGGCCTTCCCATTTTGGGGTGAATCCCCACCGGGATGCCGGAACCGTTGTCGGTCACGGTCACGCTGTTGTCCGGATGAATGGTCACTTCGATGGTGTCGCACCGGCCGGCCAGGGCTTCGTCGATGCTGTTGTCCACCACTTCCCACACCAGATGGTGAAGGCCTCGGCTGCTGGTGGAGCCGATGTACATCCCCGGCCGCTTCCGAACCGCTTCCAGCCCCTCCAGCACCTGAATCTGGGTTTCGTCATAGTTGGTTCGCTGTACGGTCACCTGCAGTTCACCTACTCTCTGGATTCCTGGTCGCTTCCCGGAAGGCGCCTCGACCGCAACAGGCGGTCGGGGCCTTCACTCGCCCGCTTCATCAGGGTGTGGGACGAAATCGGGGAAGCATAGACCAAGGTGTCGGTCACGATGATCGATTTGACATCCCGGGGGGCGATGACCACGTATCGCCCTTCCCGCCGTGCCCTGTCCACGAAGGGAAAAATGTGCGGGGATGACGCGTCCAGGATGGCGATCACGTCCCGGGTGCGTATCATCTTGTTCCCGCCCAGGTGAACAAACACCCTCTCACCTCAGTTCCGTGAAGGTTCCGCCTTCCACCCGCCAGATCCGGGCCCGCTCCAGGGTCTCTTTCCCGATGCCCTCCAGGCTGGTGGCGGTGACGAAGGTTTGCACCCTGTCCCGGATCGTCTCCAACAGGTGTGTCTTCCGGTGGTCGTCCAGCTCGGAAAGAACATCATCCAACAAAAGGATGGGATAATGGCCGATTTCCCGATGGATCAACTCGATTTCCGCCAATTTGAGGGCCAGCGCCGCCGTTCGCTGCTGGCCCTGGGAGCCGTAAGCGAACAGATCGAACCCGTTGACGATGAGCCGGAGGTCGTCCCGATGGGGGCCGAGCAGGGTGCTTCCCCGCCGGATTTCCTGTTCCCGGATCCGGGGCAGCTCCCGGCGGAGCTGCTGTTTCCACGTCTCCGGAGAGCTTTTTTCGTCGAGGTCGACGGAAGGGGCGTAAAGGACCTTCAGCTCTTCCACTCCCCGGCTGATCGCCCGGTGAATCCGTCCGGCCCGCTCCGAAAGGGAGCGCACGAATTCGAAGCGCTTCTTCCACACCGGAACCGCCGTTTCGATCCACTGTTCGTCCAGCACTTCAAGCAGCGCCGCATCCGCCTGGCGGCGTCCCGACAGTTCCTTCAACAGGCTGTTTCGCTGGGAGACCAGTTGTTTGTAGCGGGTCAGATGATATACGTAAGCGGGGCTGATCTGACCGATCTCCGTATCGATGAACCGGCGCCGGACCTGAGGGCTTCCCTTGACGATGTCCAGATCCTCCGGCGCAAACAAGACGACGACCAATGTTCCGATGTATTCGCTGAGGCGGCGCTGTTCCACTCCGTTGCGGACGACCTGTTTCCCCCGTTCCGAAAGGCGCACCTCCAGGCGGTGGAGTCGGTCCCCTCTCCGGATGCGCACGGCAAGCCGGGCGGCCGGTTGATTCCAACGAATCAGCTCCCGGTGGGACCGTGCCCGGTGGGATTTTCCCAGCGCCAAAACGTAGAGGGATTCCAGCAAATTGGTCTTTCCCTGGGCGTTGGCCCCGATGAACAGATGAAGGTCCCCCGGGCAGGCGAGGTTCAGCCGCTCGATGTTCCGAAATTGACTCACTTCCAATTCTTCGACGCGCAACCGGCCACCCCTCCCGTCAGGAATGAATCACCCGGATGGGCTCATGTCCGGGGATTTCCACCGTGTCTCCCGGCACGAGCTTGCGGCCTCGGCGCGTCTCCCGCTCCCCGTTGACCTTCACTTCGACGTCGAGCAGGAAGTGCTTTGCCTGTCCCCCGGTGGCGATGATTTCCGCCTTTTTCAGCAGCTGCCCCAGCTGGATGGTGGGCGTGTTGATCGCAATGTTCCGCATGCGGGTCACCCCCCTGTGCTACCGGGTCCGGATCGGCACGATCAGGTGGAGGGAATCGTCGCTGTCCACCGGCCGGATCGAGAAGGGGGTCATCGGTCCGGTCAAAAGGATTCGGATTTCCTCGCTGTCCACCGCCCGAAGCGCTTCGATCATGTAGCGGGCGTTGAAGGAAATGCTCATCGGCTCTCCGCTCACCCGGGCCGAAACCTCTTCCGTGACGCTTCCCACGTCCTGGGCGGCGGAGCTCACTTCGACGCGTCCGTCGTCACTTACTACCCATTTTATCACATTATCCCGGCCGTCCCGACTGATCAGGGAGGCGCGATCCACGGACTCCAGCAATTCCTTGGTCGAAAGGACCAGTTCCGTCCTTCCTCCCCTGGGGATCACCCGGTCGGTGTCCGGGTAATTGCCGCTCAAAAGCCGGGTGAAAAACTTCAGGTGCGTCGTCTCGATCAAGAGCTGGTTGTCCGATACGACGATGTCGACCCAGCCGGACCGGTCGGCCAGGATTTTCCCCACCTCCGACAAGCTTTTCCCCGGAACGATCACGTTGGCCAGGGTCAGGCCCTCCGGGGCCTCCACCTCCGCTTCCCGGCGGGACAGGCGGTGGCTGTCGGTGGCGACGAGGCGCAGCCTGCCGCCCTCCAGCTGCCAAAGGACGCCCATCAGGACCCCCCGGGCCTCGGAGGTGGAGACGGCAAACACCGTCTGCCGGATCATCGTCTGCAGAAGATCGGCCGGAAGGCTGAACTTGCGGTCTTCCACAAGCTCCGGCAGCCGGGGATATTCCTCGGGATCCATGGCGTTCAGTTGGAACCGGGCCTGTCCGGAGCAGATCGTGGCCACCCGCCGCTCGTCCACTTCCCATTCCACTTCATCCTCCGGCAGCTTGCGAACCAATTCCCCGATGATGCGTCCGGGGAGAACGGTATTACCTATTCTTTCCAAGTGGACAATTTCCTTATCCTCCTCGCGCAGGGGAACCCGCACCTGGATGGTCAGATCGGCGTTGCTTCCGGTGAAGAAGATGCCTTCCTCGTCTGCCGTCACTTTGATTCCCGTCAGAATGGGAATGGTCGTTCTCGTGGAGACCGCCTTGGACACCTGGGAGACCGCATCCACCAAGGCGGAGCGGGCGATGCGGAACTTCATGGGAAACCCTCCTCATTCCCGTATTTTTTCGAAATGTCGAAAAGATGGAATCCCCGGCCGTATGGGAGGAGAGAGTCATATTTTCGGGGATGGATACATAGATTATTTATTTTTGAGCAGCAGCAGAAGTAATAGGCCCTGTGAATGGTGTGGATAACCGGCCATAAGTCCGCTGGGATAAGGAATTCCGCTGTGGAAAGGGCTGTGCATGGGTTTGTCCGTTTTGTCCACATGTGAAGAAAGGGGACCTACCTCCTGTGACGAATCCGCTTTTTCAGCTCTTCGATCTCGTCCTTCAGCTGGGGATCCTTGGCCAGCAAACTGCTGATCTTCTCATGGGCGTGGATGACGGTGGTGTGATCCCGTCCCCCGAATTGTTCCCCGATCTTCGGCAGGGAGCTGTCGGTCATCTCCCGGCACAGATACATGGCGATCTGCCTGGGAAAGGCGACGTTTTTGGTCCGCTTCTTCGCCTTCAGATCCTCGATGCTCAGGCGGTAGAAGGCGCAGACTTCCTGTTGAATGTCCTGGATGCTGACGGCCCGTTCCCGGTGGTTCGGAACGATGTCCTTCAGGGCCTCCGCGGCCAGTTCCGGAGTGATCGGCTGGTTCATCAGCGCGGAATAGGCGACGACGCGGATCAAGGCCCCTTCCAGTTCCCGGATGTTGGTGTCGATCCGGTCGGCGATGTAGGCCAGCACCTCGCCGGGGATGTCCAGATTGTCGGCGCTCGCTTTCTTGCGAAGGATGGCGAGGCGCGTTTCCAGGTCCGGCGGCTGAATGTCGGTGATCAGTCCCCATTCGAAGCGGGAGCGAAGGCGGTCTTCCAGCGTCGGGATCTCCTTGGGGGGCCGGTCGCTGGAGATGACGATCTGTTTGCTCTCTTCGTGAAGGGTATTAAAGGTATGGAAAAATTCCTCCTGGGTTTGTTCCTTTCCGGCCAAAAACTGAATGTCGTCGATCAACAGGATGTCCACATTCCGGTATTTGTTGCGGAAGTCGACCGTCTTGTTGTCGCGGATCGAATTGATGAACTCGTTGGTGAACTTCTCCGAGGAGATGTAGACCACCCGGCTGCCGGGGTTGTGCTCCAGGACATAATGGCCGATGGCGTGCATCAGATGGGTTTTTCCCAGGCCCACCCCGCCGTAGATGAACAGGGGATTGTACGCCTTGGCCGGCGCTTCGGCCACGGCCAGGGACGCCGCGTGGGCGAAGCGGTTGCCGGAACCGATGACGAAGCTGTCAAAGGTGTAGCGGGGATTCAGCATCGTCTTCGGGGGGTCGTCCGTTGCGGCCGGTTTTTTCTCCGGACCGGCAGCCCTTTGTTCCGCTTCCGCGGGCTGGGCGTTGACGATCCGCACCTCGATTTCCTTGCCGGTGATCTCCAGCAGGGTGTCGCGGATCAGATCGACATAGTGGGAGGCCAGCCAGTCGCGGGTGAAATCGTTGGGGGCGGAGATCACCAGGGTGTCATCATCATAATCCACGGCTTTTGTGGACATCAGCCACGTTTCAAAACTGGGCTTGCTCAGCTTCCCCCGGATCGATTCCAGGGCCCGGGACCACAGCTCCTGGATGGACATGTCCACATGGGAAACCTCCTTTCGGTGATGTCAACAGATTTATGCACAACATGAGGGCGGCCGGAACGAAGAGCGCAGGAAAGCGGAGGCGTTTTCCACACTGTCCACAGGGTGTCAGAGGAAAACATCCACAAGATCTTGTGGATTTCCACACAATTATCCACAAGCCGTGGATAAAGGAGGAAGCGATCGAAGTTATCCACTGGGGAAAACACAAACATGATACCAAATGATTCTAGCAATGACAATGGGATTTGAGACATTTATCCACAGTTCACAGGGCCCGGGAATCCCCTTGTCCACAGGGAGGGGATGTGTGGACAACCGGAGGATAAGCTGGGGATTCCCCGGAATCGGACCGTCGGAGTTATCCACATGTGGACTTCTCCCCGTTCCTTGACAACCTTCTTTTTGGCCCGATATAATTAGAAAGACTGTCATCCCGACGCCGGATGTCGATGGCGGAAACAGACGGAGAAGGGAGGGTACCGGGTTTTTGGGTGCGACCCTTCGGGGCTTTGCCTGCGGTCGCCCACCGGAAGCGATATGAAACGAACCTATCAGCCGAGCAGGCGGAAGCGGAAGAACGTGCATGGCTTCCGTAAGCGGATGAGCACGAAAAACGGACGCAAAGTGCTTCGAAACCGCCGGCGCAAGGGCAGAAAAGTGTTGTCCGCTTAAGGCCACCGTCATGCAGCGTGGCCTTTTTTCCTATTTCCGGGACGAAAAGGGTTTATTTTCGGGATAATCCGTTCCATACTGAAATTTGAGAGGCTTTCAGGTTCCGGAAGGAGGGGCGCCCTTGCAACGGGAACACCGCCTGAGGCGGAGGAACGATTTCCGACGGGTGTTCCGCGCCGGTTCCTCGACGGCCAACCGGCAATTTGTCGTGTACAGTTTGAGGCGGCTTGACGACGGACCGGTCCGGATCGGCGTCTCCGTCAGCCGCAAGGTGGGCAAGGCGGTTACGCGAAACCGGGTGAAGCGGCTGGTGAAGGAGGTTCTGCGCCAGAAGATCGAATCGCTGCCCGAAGGAACGGACCTGGTCATCATCGCCCGCGCTCCCGCCGCGACCATGAATTACCATCAGGTGAAGTCCAGCTTGCGACACGTGATGTCCAAAGGAAAATTGCTCAAGCAAAACGAAGAAAAAAAGAGGTGAGGGTGGCGATGAAGGTCATCGCGTTGGGGGCGATCCGTTTCTACCGCCGTTTCATCTCCCCCCTGAAACCGCCGACCTGCCGGTTTTACCCCACCTGTTCCGAGTACGGATTGACGGCGATTTCCCGCTACGGCGTGCTGCGCGGGGGGTGGCTCACGGTGAAGCGGATCGCCAAGTGCCATCCCTTTCATCCGGGAGGCTACGATCCGGTTCCCTGAGGCCGGGCCGGTCGGGACTCGGCCGTCATACATATCCGCGTCTTTTCGATCACTGCTCGAAAAAGTTTCCGAACCTTTTTGAGTCGGAACCGTCAAGGGGGCGTTTTTATTGCAAAAACGTCGCAGAAAATGGATCGGTCTTTTGCTTCTGGCCGCGGCGTTCGGCGCCCTGGCCGGTTGCGCGCCGGATCCCTCGCAATTCAAACCGGTCGATCCGAACGGCGGCATCTGGGACAGATTTTTTGTCTATCCCCTGACCGTCGCGTTGGATGCGTTCAATGAACTGATCGGCAGTTACGGTCTTTCCATCTTGGTGGTTACGGTTATCATCCGTTTGCTCCTGCTTCCTCTGACCATCAAGCAGATGAAGAGCTCCAAGGCGATGCAGGCCCTGCAGCCGGAGCTGAAGAGGCTTCAGGAGAAGTACAGGAACAATCAGCAAAAGCTGCAGGAAGAGACGATGAAGCTCTTCCAGAAACACAACGTCAATCCCATGTCCGGGTGTCTTCCGCTCCTGATCCAGTTGCCCGTCCTGATCGCGTTCTACCAGTCGATCATGCGCAATCAACACATCGCCGAATCGGACTTTTTGTGGATGCAGCTCGGCCAGCCCGATCCCTGGATTGTGCTGCCCGCTCTGGCGGCGTTGACCACCTACCTGCAGTCCATCGCCACGGGGATGGGGGACAATCCGCAGACACGGGTCATGCTCTTTGTGATGCCGGTCATGATTTTTGTCCTGGCCTACCAGTTTCCGGCGGCTCTGTCTTTGTACTGGGTGTACAGCAACCTGTTCTCCATGGTTCAGTATTACTTCCTGAGCGACAAATACCGTGCAAAAAAACAGGAGGGTTGACCGGGTGAACAAGGTGATTGTTTCGGCGAAAACCGTGGAGGAGGCGGTGGAGGAAGCCCTCGGCCGCCTCAAGGCCACCCGGGACCAGGTGCGGATTTCGGTGCTGGAGGAGCCCCGCAGGGGATGGTTTGGCCTTTTCGGGGCCCGTCCGGCGAAGGTGCAGGTGGAACGGATCGCTTCCACGGTGAACCCGGTGGAACAGGGCCTCCGGTTTCTGAAGGAGGTGCTCTCCACCATGGGGCTTTCCCTGGAGGTGGAGGTGCGAAAGGAGCAGGAAAGCGTCACCTTTGATCTGCGCGGGGAACAGTTGGGACTTGTCATCGGACGGCGCGGACAAACCCTGGACGCCCTGCAGTATCTGGTCAACATCGTGGCAAACCGCGGCGCCGAAACACGCCAACGGATCATTCTGGATGCGGGGGGCTTTCGGGAACGCCGGCGGAAAACCCTCCAGGGGCTGGCGGACCGGCTGGCCCGTCAGGTGCTTCGGACCGGCAAGGAAGTGAGGCTGGAACCGATGAGTCCGGCGGACAGGAAGGTGATTCACACCCGGATCCAGGCGGTGGAAGGGCTCACCACTTACAGCGAGGGGGAGGAGCCCGAACGCCGCGTCGTCATTGCTCCGAAAAAATAGGAGCGAAAACTTGGGAAGCTCTCCTGGGGAGGGCATTTTTTGTTTGCGGAGGCGGTTTTCATTTCCATCGGCGGTATGCTATCATGAAAACCCAGGATATCCTATGAATGTGCAATCTTTGGGGAGGATGCCAAAGAGGGCATCCGGGGTGAGTGCCTATGGAAAATGATACGATTGCGGCCATTTCCACGCCCGTCGGCGAGGGAGGAATCGCCGTCATCCGGGTGAGCGGACCGGAGGCGGTGGAGGTGGTCGATCGGGTATATAAGGGGAAGCGGTCCTTGACGGAAGTGGACACCCATACGGTTCACTACGGCCACATTCTCCATCCGGAGACGAAAGAGGTTCTCGACGAGGTGCTGGTCACCGTCATGCGGGCTCCGCGCACCTTCACCCGGGAGGATGTGGTGGAGGTGAGCTGCCACGGCGGCGTGGTTCCGGTGCAAAAGGTGCTGGAAGCGCTCCTTACGGCGGGAGCCCGTCTGGCCGAGCCGGGGGAGTTTACCAAGCGGGCCTTTCTGAACGGGCGGATCGACCTTTCTCAGGCGGAGGCGGTCATCGATTTGATCCGTTCCAAGACGGACCGGGCCGCCCGCGTGGCGATGGATCAGGCCCGGGGCCGTCTCTCCCGGTTGATCCGGAAGCTGCGGCAGGAAATCCTGGAGACCCTGGCCCACCTGGCGGTCAATGTGGATTATCCGGAATATGATGCGGAAGAGTTGACGGCGAAGACGCTTCTTTCCCGTTGCCGCCAGATCGAGGGGGAGATCCTCCGGCTGCTGGAGACCGCGCGGCAGGGAAAAATTTTGCGTGACGGAATCGCCACGGTCATCGTCGGGCGGCCCAACGTGGGCAAGTCGTCCCTGCTGAACGCCCTTTCCCAGGAAAACAAGGCGATCGTGACCGACATCCCCGGAACCACCCGGGATGTGATCGAGGAATATGTGAACGTGCGGGGCATTCCGCTTCGCCTGGTGGACACCGCCGGCATTCGCGAAACCGAAGACGTGGTGGAACGGATCGGTGTGGAGCGTTCCCGCCGGGCCCTCGAACAGGCGGACCTGGTGTTGCTCGTGCTCAATTACGCGGAACCGCTGACGGAGGATGACCGGAAACTGCTTGAGGCGGTGCGCTCTCATACGGCGATCGTTGTGGTGAACAAGACGGACCTGGAGCGGCGGATTGATCTGGAGGAAGTGCGCCGCCTGATCGGCGACACGCCGCTCGTCACCCTGTCCCTGAAGGAGGAGCGGGGGCTCGACCGGCTGGAGGAGGCGATCGGCGAACTCTTCTTCGCCGGCAAAGTGGAGGGGACGGAGGCCACGTACGTGAGCAATGTGCGCCACATCCACCTTCTGGAGCGGGCCCTCGGCAATGTCCGGGACGCCATCGCGGGAATCGAGGGGAATATCCCCCTCGACATGGTGGAAATCGATCTGAAAAACGCGTGGCAGCACCTGGGGGAGATCATCGGCGAAGCGGTGTCCGAGGATTTGATCGATCAGATCTTTTCCCAATTCTGTCTGGGCAAGTGAAACTTCCAGGAGAGCGGGATGACATGACAGCTGTCCTGTGGCGGGCGGCCCACTTCCCGGACCCAGATGGTTTCACCGAGTTTCGAAAAAGGGGAGAAGAAAATGAGTTATCGCGCTGGAGAGTACGATGTGATCGTCGTCGGCGCGGGGCATGCCGGTTGTGAGGCGGCTTTGGCCGCGGCGCGGATGGGTTGCCGGACGCTCCTGCTCACCCTGAGCCTGGACACCATCGCCTACATGCCCTGCAACCCTTCGATCGGCGGGCCGGCCAAGGGGCATGTGGTGCGGGAGATCGATGCCCTGGGCGGGGAAATGGCGCGAAATATCGACAAGACCCATATCCAGATGCGGATGCTCAACACCGGCAAGGGGCCGGCCGTCTACGCCCTGCGGGCCCAGGCGGACAAGGTGAAGTACCAGCAGGAGATGAAACGGACCCTGGAGGCGGAGCCCAATTTGGATCTCCATCAGGCGATGGTGGAGAAGCTGGTCGTCGAGGACGGGGTGTGCCGGGGGGTGATCACCCGCACCGGCGCCGAATACCGCTCACGGGCCGTGGTGCTGACGACGGGGACCTATCTGCGCGGAAAAATTTTCATCGGCGATCTGTCCTACGAAAGCGGCCCGAACAACCTGCAGCCCTCCGTCAATCTGTCCTACAACCTGATGGATTTGGGCTTTGAGATGGTCCGATTCAAGACGGGGACTCCGCCCCGGGTGAACAGGCTGACCGTCGACACCGACAAGATGGAGATCCAACCGGGGGATGAGGAGCCGCGGGCCTTCTCCTATGAGACCACCGAGTACATCACCGATCAGCTTCCCTGTTGGCTGACCTACACCAATGAGCGGACCCATGAGGTGATCCGCCGCAATTTGCACCGGGCGCCGATGTATTCCGGAATGATCGAGGGGCGGGGCCCCCGCTACTGCCCCTCCATCGAGGACAAGATCGTCCGCTTTGCCGACAAGGCCCGCCACCAGATCTTCCTGGAGCCGGAGGGAAGAGACACCCTGGAGATGTATGTGCAGGGGTTGTCCACCAGCTTGCCGGAGGATGTGCAGCGGGAGATGCTGCGGACGATCAGGGGCCTGGAAAAGGTGGAGATGATGCGCACCGGTTATGCCATCGAATACGACGCCATCGTCCCCACCCAGCTGTGGCCCAGCCTGGAGACGAAGCTGGTGGAGAACCTGTTTACGGCGGGGCAGATCAACGGCACCTCCGGCTATGAAGAAGCCGCCGGCCAGGGAATCATGGCCGGGATCAACGCCGCAAGGAAAGTGCAGGGGAAGGAGCCGGTGATCCTGGACCGTTCCCAGGCCTATATCGGCGTCATGATCGACGATCTGGTGACCAAGGGAACGGAGGAGCCCTACCGCCTCCTCACCTCCCGGGCGGAATACCGCCTTCTCCTTCGCCATGACAACGCGGACCTCCGCTTGACGGAACTGGGTTATGAGATCGGATTGATCCCCGAGGAGCGGTACCGCCGGTTTGTCGCCAAAAAACAGGCGATCGAGCGGGAAATGGCGCGGCTGAGAGAGACGAGGGTGAAACCGACTCCCGAGGTTCAGCGGATCCTGCGGGAGGCCGGGTCCAGCGAATTGAACAGCGCCGTCGAGCTGGCCCAGCTGATCAAACGGCCCGAACTGGGGTACCGGGAGATCAGCCTCATCGCTCCGCCGCCGGAACCGGTTCCTCCGGAGGTGGCGGAACAGGTGGAGATCCAGCTGAAGTATGAGGGATATATCCGGAAATCGCTGCAGCAGGTGGAAAAGATGAAGCGGATGGAGAACAAAAAGATTCCCTCGTGGGTGGACTATGACAAGATCCAGGGGATTTCCTCGGAGTCCCGGGAAAAGCTGAAAAAGGTGCGCCCCCTGTCTCTCGGTCAGGCGTCGCGCATCTCGGGAGTCAATCCCGCGGACATCTCGATCCTGATGGTGTACATCGAACAGGGAGGAAAATCCTTCGCCAAGGCGTGATGGACGAGCGCCGGGCCACGGAGAGGACCTTTGGCTATGGAAGGCCTTCCGGGTCCGGCTTTATTTCTGCCGATTGTGAAGGAGGATCTGATGGTGGACATCCGGTCGCAGTTTCTGGGTCATGTGAAAAACCTGGGGTGGGAACTCTCCCCCGGGCAGTCGGAGCAGTTTGACCGCTATTTGCAGCTGTTGCTGTCAAAAAACCGGGTGATCAATCTGACGGCCCTCACCGAAGAGAGGGAAGTGTACATCAAGCATTTTTTCGATTCCCTTACGGTAGCCAAACCGGTGCCGATGGAGGAAATCAACACGGTGATCGATGTGGGGACGGGCGCCGGGTTTCCCGGCCTTCCGCTGAAAATCCTTTTTCCCCATCTCCGGATGGTCCTGGTGGATTCCCTGCGGAAACGGGTCGGTTTTCTGAGGGATGTGATCCGGGAGCTGAAGCTGGATCAGACGGAGGCGATTCACGGACGGGCCGAGGAACTGGCGCGTCAGGAGAGCCATCGGGAACGGTTCGATCTGGCCGTGGCGCGGGCGGTGGCCCGCCTGCCGGTGTTGGCGGAACTGTGCTTGCCCTTTGTGCGCGTCGGCGGTTGGTTTGTGGCGATGAAGGGGCCGGATGCGGAGAGGGAACTGGAAGAGGCGGAGGGAGCCCTTCAAAGGTTGGGGGGCGGGGAAGTGAAACAAGAGGTGCTGTTCCTTCCGGAAGGGATGGGGGAGAGAAGGCTTTTGATCGTGAGGAAGCTGTCGCCCACTCCGGCCGCCTATCCGCGGCGACCGGGGATTCCGGCCAAAAATCCCCTTCGATGATCGGAAGGTCGAAAAAAGAAGAGGGCCGAATCATTTCCCGGGAAATGATTCGGCCCTGGTCATCCCAGATTGTTGATCAGGTTCCGCAGTCCGCGAAGGGCGATTTTTCTCTTTTCCGACGCGTCCAGCGTCGATTGGTTTTCTTTTCCCCTCGAAAAGGGCATGATATCTTCCCAGGCGTTGTAGCCGTAGGGATCCTCCAACTGGATCGCTTCCCGCTTCAGGGGGGTGCTGCCCGACTGCTCCAGGATCTTTCGGGCTTGTTCCCGCTCGATGAAGGAGATCTTTCTTTTCTCCCGTTCCGGCTCGGAACTTGCCGGTCTGTTTCCCTGCCGGTTGATTTGGCGCTGTTCGGAGGCCGGCCGTTGTTCAATGCGCTGCTCCTGCGGCGCCTTTTTGGGATGCAGAGGAGGGACGGACTGCGAATCGCCTTCCATCGGTTTTTTCTTTTCTGCCCCCCCGTCGGCAAACCTCATTTTCACCGTTTTGGGTTGAACCTTGGGTTTTGCTTCCTGTTCCGCCGCGGGGTCCTCCCCTTTGGAATCCTCCCATACCAAGGATTGAAAGCGGTTTTTGCCCGGCTTTTTTTCCTGGGTCGGACTTTCCCGGTAGATCAAGGGATGGACTTTGGCCGTGCCGTCGTTTCGCTGCTTTTTTCGGCGCGATCGGTCCATGCGAAGGAGCGGTTCCTGAGGCCCTGTGGCGCCCTTGGAGGTGAGGAGAGAGATGGGTGAGGCTTCTTGAGCGGCATGGGCGGAATTCCTTTTGGGCGCTTTGGTTCTTTCCTCCTCATCCTTTTGCCGAGGCTGCGGGGGGATTTGCACGGCTTTTTCCCGGCCGTTGGGACGGTCCAGCAGCTTACGTCTCAGGTAGTTGTTCCTCTGCCGATAGATGGAAGAGATCTCTTTCCTGACGGCTGGTTTGGCCTCCCTTTTTTCGCCGGCGGCATCCTTCTCTTCATCCTGTTCCGGATCCTGCTCCGGGTGGCGGCTGGTTCGGCGGAGCAGTTTTTCCCGGATCCGCATCTCCCGCTCCCGCAGGCTTTTGCTTGGACCGGAAGAAGGCGTCCGGGGATTGCCGATCTGCAACGCAGCGGGCTCGTCGGAGCCGGGAGGATGCTCATTGCGCTGGACCTGGGCCTGCAGGACATAGATGGACGAGTCCCGATCCGGTTGGTTGAGGGTGGTTTGGATGGTGATGGACGGCTGCTTTTTGTTCTTGTGTTCGCTGCCGGAGGGGATAAATGCCTGGATCAGCTCTTGTTTTAACGGAGACTCGTCGGAGGTGCTCCACATCATTGAAGCGATGGTTCCCGGGGAGAGGGAGATCAACAGGGTGGAGCACCCTTCGCGGGTGGCAGCCAATGCTGTTTCGCGTCCCGAACGGCCAGAGCCTATGACGATCACGTCAAATTCTCCACCTGTAAGCTGCACAGTCGTCCCTCCTTCGCAATGAAATTCCCCGCCGGGTCCGGACAAGAAAAAACGGCGATGCTGCGGAATCGGCCCGGTTGCGGGAGATGGGGAAGCCCGCCGTTCAGGCCGGGACAAAGCCGGAACGAAGGGATGACGGCTTTGCCGATTTCCGCAGCCACCTCCGGGCTCCGAACCATGATGGGGAACCATGTTCCCCGGGAACACGTAACGATCCGGCCAGGGATTGGTTGTGGCGGTTTTTGGGGCGGAATCCCCCCGAAGTGGTCTCCGGGAGGATCAGCCCGCCTTTGATCGGAGGATGGGCGAAATCACTTTTTCTCCGTTTCTTCTTTCTTTTCGGGAACCGTAAATTCTTCCTGAATGGTGGCGGCCACTTCCTGTTCGCTTTTGACCGGAACCGATTTGGATTTGGATTGGGAGAATTTGCAGAGTCCGAAGGCGTTGGCAAATTGCGCTTCGATTCCGTAGTCTTCCGCAAAGATGAGCTTGTCTCCGAAGCGCTCGCGATAATAGGGCTTGAAGGGAATGGATGCGCCGCCGGTCAGGATGATGTAGGTGATGTCGTCCGCGTAATCGAGGCGATGCCACACCTCATCCACCATCGCTTGACCCACTTCCTGGATGCAGCTCTGGACGATTTCCGACACGTTGTACACTTTTCCTTTGAAGCTGATTTCTCCCGAATGGATGACGCGGTTGAGGCTCCAAATCTGATACTCTTTGCCGGTCTTGTCGGGATCGATTTCCCGGGTGAACTCCAGCAGCCGCTTGGACAGGAGCTGATACACGCTCAGCATGGCGTGGCGAGAGGAAAAGCTCTGCCGCTTGATGATCGTTTCGCCGTGAAGGGTTTCCACATCGGAGGTGCCGAACCCGAGATCGTTGATGCTCACCTTTTGGATGAACAGGTCTTCGTTGAGGAGCTGGCCGTCCCGGTCGAGGGCGATGTGGAACAGGGTGGCCATCGGCTGGCTGATGACGTACAGGTTTTCCCGCTTGATTTCGAATTCGATCCTTCTGTAGGGGAGGTTCCCCTGTTTGACCTCAAAGCTGTGCTTGCCGATCAGACGGCGTTTCAATTCTTCCTTGTAGTCGATGTAACTGTCCGTGGGAAGGGCGACGGACACGATCGGCTCTTTGCATCCCTGGAGCATCAGACCGGTGCTGACGCGGAACATGATCAGGTATTCCTTTTCGCGGAACCAGGTGGGGCTGAACAGCCGGCGCTCGTGGGAATCAAAGAGTTCGTCGTCCCCGGATTGCTCGATGGCCAGCTTCCCCACGAACCATTCCCGATCCCCTTCCGACTCCCGGTACATGATGTTGTGGGGATCGTTGTTGTAGGTGATCTCTCCCACCCGATTGGGAACGACCATGTTGCGAATAAAAAGTTTGTAAAATTTGTCCCCGTGACGGCAGACCACTTTGGTGCCGTAATATCCCTGGTCGTTTCCTATGTAGACCGGTGTTACCATTTTGTCATTTCCCCCCATACCTCGCTGATAGTCAGCCATCTCTTAAAATGATTCTATCAGCCCTTGTGGATAAGGGTCAACAAAAAATGACTTGATGTGACAAAAATCAAGGGACCCTTTTTCACCGCTTCATATTTCCCGGTGCAAAAAATTTTTAAGGAAAGAGGGGGGTAAAACACCTGTTCGAAAAGCGGTGTCTCCCCCCTCACAGGGATATCCGGGCCTTTCTTTTTTGGAAATCGGTTTCCGGATAATAGGTGTCCGCCACGATGACATTGGGTCCCGTGCAGCGGGCGGCCGGGCAGTAGCAGTGGAGGCGCCTGGCGACGGGGTGTCCGAGCCAGCGGTCAAAGGCGTCGCTCAGCCGGTCCCTCCGGATGTTCCCCAGGGGAGGAATGTCGCCGAAATCGGTGACGATGATGTCCCCGGTGAAGATGTTGACGTTGAGCCGGTTGCGTCCGTCCGGGTCGTGCCTGACGGTCACGCCCTCTTCCCGGTGGAGATCCCGCCACAATTCGACATCTTCCTCCCGGCTGCTGCAGGGGTAGAAGGGAAGGGTTCCGAACAGGATCCAGACGTCCGGGACCCGGGCCTTCAGCAGTCGGCGGACCGCATCCCGGTATTCATCCAGGGAGATCAGCTCCATGTCCCGGGCGAAATCGCTGGGGTACAGGGGGTGGATTTCGTGCCGGAGACATCCCATGGATGCCACGTCCCGGTGGATCGACTCAATGTGGGGGACGGTGAAGGGGCTGAGAAAGGTTTCGGCGGAGACGAACACCCCCGCTTTGGAAAGGGTTTTTGCGTTCTCCACCATTTGGACGAACAACTTTTCCGCGGCGGCGGGGGAAACGTCCCGTTTGTGCCTGGCAAAGGCGATCCGGTGGAAATCCGAGGCATCCCTGTAATTGTAGGAGATATGGAGCACGTCCACATCCTCCACCCATCCCTCGTACCTGGAAAGGGGGAGGGTCAGATTGGTGTTGAGCTGGGTGTATAGCCCCCGCTCCCGGGCGTAGCGGAGGAGGGGCCGAATGATTTCCCTGACCGTTTTCGGATTGAAGACGGGTTCCCCGCCGGTGATGCTGAGGGTTTGCAGGGTGTCCACTTCTTCCAGGCGGCGGATCAGCTGTTCGACGGGAATCGGTTCTGCTTCCACCTCGGTGAGCATTTCCCCCACGGCGCAATGTTCGCAGCGAAGATTGCAAAGATGAGTGACGGTGAATTCCACGCTGGTCAATTCGTAACGCCCCTTGGTGCTGCGGGTGTGCCAGGGGTCCCAAGGATCCCATTGGGGGGACAAGGGGCGTTTGCTTGTCTGTTGATCCATGGCGGGATTCACGTTTTCACCTCCTGGGTGTCGGAGATACGGGCCCTGTTGGATCAAGGACCCATCGTATCATATCCAACCTTGTTGTGACATTCAAGCAGGGGCGGATGGAGGGAATGCCTCCTTTCATTCTATCGTATGTTTCGGGATGCCGCTTTTCCGCGCATCGGGAAATTCGGGGATTGTTCAAATTTGCAACCCGAAGGCTTTTCGCTTTGTTTCCCGGATGTTTCACGTGGAACATCCGGGGCGGATTCTATTTAAAGGGGAGGTGGCTTCCGGTACAATGATGAATATAGGAGTATATGGCAGCGGATAGATTTGAATCAGGTGGTGTCCGATGCGATGAAAGAGCCGTTGGCACGCTTTTTCGGGTTGGCGGAGAAAAAGGGGCAGGAGGTGGTTCGACGGATTCCGGTGGATTCCGTGCTCCCCAATCCGTATCAGCCGCGGACGGTCTTTGACGACGAGCGGATCGAAGAGCTGTGCCACACGATCCGTACCCACGGGATCATCCAGCCGATCGTCGTGAGGAAGCGGGAAGGGGGATACGAGCTGATCGCGGGCGAACGCAGGCTCCGGGCCGCCAAAAAATTGGGGATGGAGCGGATTCCCGCGGTGGTCCGGGAGATGTCCGACACGGAGGCAGCATCGGCGGCACTGATTGAAAACCTGCAGCGGGAAGGGCTGACGGCGATTGAAGAGGCGGCCGCCTATCAGAAGCTGATCAAACTCCACGGATTGACCCAGGAAAGTCTGGCCCAACGGCTGGGGAAAAGCCAGTCGACCATCGCCAACAAACTGCGTTTGCTCACCCTGCCCGAAGAAATCCAGCGGGCGTTGTTGGAGCGGAAGATCACGGAACGGCACGCCCGGGCCTTTCTCTCCCTGGAAAACTCCGAGGATCAGATTCGGCTGCTGGGAGAAATCCTGGAAAAGGGATTGAACGTGAAACAGACGGAGGAGAGAGTGCGACGGCTGTTGGAGAAAAAGCCCTCCCAGCGGAAGGCGCGCCGCAAATCCGTATCCCGCGACATTCGCATCGCCCTCAATACGATCCGTCAATCCGTGAACATGGTCCAGAAATCGGGGATGAACGTGATTGCCGATGAACAGGACAAGGGGAATTATTATGAAGTGATCATCCGGATCCCGAAATAAAAAAGAGGAAAGTTCCCACTGGGAAGGCGCGGAAGACATCGATTTTCACGCCCGGAGGAGTGGCGCACGGCGAAGCCTTGTGGGGTTGCCCGCGGAGGGCCCGAACGGCAGGATTCGGAAGAATGCGGTGTCGGTGCGGTGGCTTATCGGTGAGGTCGGATGCCCCGGTGATTCAACAGAGAAAGAAGAGGTGACAAGAGTGGGAAAAGTGATCGCGATCGCCAACCAGAAGGGCGGAGTCGGAAAAACGACCACATCCATCAATCTGGCTGCGGGTCTGGCCATGGAGGGGAGAAAGGTGCTGGTGGTGGACAGCGATCCCCAGGGGAACACCACCAGCGGGTTTGGAATCAACAAAGCGGACGTGAAACAGTGCATTTATGATGTGATGATCAATGAGGTGCCCATCGTCGACGTCATCGTGCGGACGGGGATTGAGAACCTGGATCTGGTCCCCGCCACCATTCAATTGGCCGGTGCCGAAATCGAGCTGGTTCAGGTGATTTCCCGCGAATATCGCCTGAAGCGCGCTCTGCAGCCGGTCCTCGACCGGTATGACTATGTGCTGATCGATTGTCCGCCTTCCCTGGGGGTTTTGACCGTCAATTCCCTGACCGCCGCCAATTCGGTGTTGATTCCCATCCAGTGCGAATTTTACGCCCTCGAGGGCTTGGGACAGTTGCTCAACACGATCCGCATCGTCCAGAAACATTTGAACAAGCGGCTGGAGATCGAGGGCGTCCTCTTGACGATGTTTGACGCCCGTACCAATCTGTCCGTCCAGGTGATGGAAGAAGTGAAGAAGTACTTCCAGCACAAGGTGTACAAGACGGTGATCCCCCGCAATGTTCGGCTGAGCGAGGCGCCCAGCCACGGCTTGCCGATTCTCCTCTACGACCCCCGCTCCCGCGGAGCGGAATGTTACATCGAGCTGGCGAAGGAAGTGATTCACAATGGGTAGCAAGCGGTTGGGAAAAGGACTCGGAGCGCTTCTTCCCTCGATCGATGTCACGGAAGACGACGTCGTCAACGAGGTGGACGTCTCCGAACTCAGGGCGAATCCCTATCAGCCCAGGAAACAATTTGATCCCGATTCCCTGGAGGAGCTGGCGGAGTCGATCAAGGAGCACGGGATCATTCAGCCCCTCGTCGTTCGGAAAAGCATCCACGGGTACGAGATCGTGGCGGGGGAGCGGCGTTTCCGGGCGGGAAAAAAGGCGGGGCTGACCAAGTTTCCGGTGGTGATCCGGGAATTTACCGATGAACAGATGATGGAGATCGCCCTGATCGAAAATCTGCAGCGGGAAGATCTCAATCCGATGGAAATCGCCAATGCCTACAAGAAGTTGATGGATCACTTTTCGCTGACCCAGGAAGAGCTGGCGGCGCGGGTGGGGAAAAGCCGCCCCCATGTCGCCAATTTCCTGCGCTTGCTTCAGCTTCCCCCGGCGATTCAGGAGGATGTTTCACGTGGAACACTCTCGATGGGACATGCCCGGGCGCTGCTGGGAGTGAAGGAGCCGGAGGTGCAGATGAAGCTGGCGGAAAAGGTGAAAAGGGAAGGAGCCAGCGTCCGGCAGTTGGAGGAGTGGGTCCAACAGATCCATCAAAGCGGCGTCAAGAAGAAAAAGCCGAAGAAAGCGGAGAAGGTGGATCCGCAGATCAGACGGTACGAGGAGATGCTTCAGGAATCCCTGAACACGCCGGTGCGGATTCGTCACGGAAAGCGAAAGGGAAAGATCGAGATCGAATACTTCTCGCAGAGCGAGCTGGAACGGCTCCTGGAATTGCTCCAGCGGGATCCCCTGATCGGGGGGTGAAGCCGGAACGGATGCGATGGCTGAGGAGATCGCACGGGCTTTTTGGAAAAATGGTCGCAAAAGTGGTGAACCGACGTGATTTACTTGGATAATGCCGCTTCCACGTGGCCGAAGCCGGAGAGCGTCGTCCAGGCGGTGAAGCGTTGTCTGGAGGAGACCGGCGCCAATCCGGGCCGGTCCGGCCACCGATTGGCCGCACAGGCGGCGGGCATCCTGGCGGAGGCCCGCCGGGAATTGGCCGAGCTGTTCGGGATTCGCGATCCCGACAACATCTTTTTTTTCGCCAATGCCACCCAGGCGATCAATCAGGCCCTCAAGGGGTTTTTGCGGCCGGGGGACCATGTGGTCACCACCTGTTGGGAGCACAACGCGGTGGCCCGTCCCCTGGAGGCGCTGAAACGGGAACGGGGGATCACCGTGTCGGTGGTCCCCGCTTCTCCCGACGGGTCGGTGGATCCGGCGCAGGTGGAACGGGCGATCCGGCCGGAAACCCGCCTCATCGCGGCAACCCACGGCTCCAATGTGACCGGGGCGGTGATGCCGGTGGAGGAGATCGGCGCCATCGCCCGGAAAAAGGGGGTCCGCTTTCTGGTGGATGCCGCCCAGACTGCCGGCAATCTGCCCATCGATGTGGAAGCGCTGGGGATCGACATGCTCGCCTTTCCCGGCCACAAGGGTTTGTACGGTCCCCAGGGAACGGGGGGATTGTACGCAAGTCCCGATATTCCCCTGATTCCTCTGATTCAGGGGGGGACGGGGAGCCGCTCGGAACAACTGGAGCATCCCGGCGAGAGACCGGAGGGGTTTGAAAGCGGAACACCCAACACGCCGGGAATTGCCGGGCTCGCGGCGGGGGTTCGCTTTGTCCGGGAGACGGGGGTCGGGAAGATCCACCGGAAAGAGATGCACTTGGCCGAAACCGTCCGATCCGCCCTTTCCGAGATGGAGGGAGTGACGGTGTATACGCCCCGAGGCCCGCGGTTGCCGGTGGTGGCCTTCAATCTCGCCGGGCTGGACAGCCAGGAAGTGGCGGCCATCCTGGACGCCCATTACGGCATTGCCGTGCGCGCCGGCTATCACTGCGCCGCGCTGGCTCACAAGAGTCTCGGAACGGAGGAGACGGGAGCCGTCCGGGCCAGTTTCGGATATTTCAATGAGGAAAAGGATGCGGAAGCATTGATCATTGCCATCGGGGAGATACGGAAAGCCTTCGATTGGTAGGGGAATAATGGGAGGTAGAACCATTCATGGCTTTGTTGGGAACGGTGGTCAACGCTTTGGCGGTGGTCCTCGGCTCCCTGCTTGGCTTTGTCCTGCCCCGTCTTCGGGAGGAAATGAGAGTTCAGGTGATGCAGGGCGTCGGCTTGGTGGTGGCGGTGATGGGGATCTCCATGGCGATGCGTTCCGAAAACATTATCGTCGTCCTCGTTTCCCTGGTGTTGGGAGGGGCCGTCGGCGGCTGGATGCACCTGGATGACCAGCTGAAGCGGTTCGGCCGGTGGATGGAATCGCGCTTGAACAAACAAGACGGGTTCGCCTCCGGTTTCATCACCGCAACGCTGGTGTTCTGCGTCGGTCCGATGGCCGTCTTGGGAGCATTGGCGGGAGGATTGAAGGGAGAGCACGAGTTGCTGTTCACCAAAGCGATGCTGGACGGATTCACCGCCATCATCTTCACTTCTTCCCTGGGCGTGGGCGTTCTTTTTTCCGCCGTCCCCGTTTTTCTCTATCAGGGGGCGATTGCCCTCTCCGCCGAATGGATCACCCGGCTGTTTAAGGGACCTTTATTGGACCGGATCCTGGAGGATCTGACCGCCGTCGGCGGAATCATGATCATCGCCATCGGCCTCAACCTGCTCAACCTGACCCGCATCCGCGTCGCCGACTGGCTGCCCGCCCTGCCGATCGCCGTTGTCGTCGCCGCTGTCTATGACGCGATACCGTTTTTGTAGAAAATTGTTGGAGATTGTCGAAGGACCGGTTGGGAAAAGACTTCATAAAAGAGCGGGAAGCTGGCCGCCGCCTGCCGGCGCCGGGGAGTCTTCCCGCGATTCGCCGAGAAAGGGGAAAATCCGCGTGCGGTATTTCATTGTCAACAGGGTGTCCGGCAACGGCCGGGGCCTTGCCCGTTGGTCCCGGATTGAGCCGGTGCTGAAGGAGAGGGGGATTCCCTACAGGGTGGCCTTCACCGAACGTCCCGGCCATGCCACGGAACTGGCCCGGGAGGCGGCGAAGACGGGGGTTCGGGCGGTGGTGGCCGTCGGCGGGGACGGCACCGTCAACGAGGTGGGAAACGGGCTGATCGGGACGGACGTCCCCTTTGGATACATACCGGCCGGATCGGGAAATGATTTCGCCACGGCCCAGGGGATTCCCAAGGATCCGGTCAAAGCCCTTGACCGGGTGTTGAAGCACTCTCCCCGCCGTGTGGACACGGCCGACTTTGGCGGACGGGTGATGGTCAGCTCCATCGGCATCGGCTTTGACGGACAGGTGGCAAAAACGGTGAATGAATCCAAGTGGAAACAAAGGTGGGGGAAGGGTTCCTACGCCATCGGCGTGCTGAAGGAACTCCGGCGCTTTCAGCCGACCCGCGTCACCCTGGAAGTGGATGGGCAAGTCATCCGGGAAGAGGGGGTCTGGCTGATCGCCGTCGCCAACGTTTCCTGTTACGGGGGAGGAATGAAGATCTGCCCCGAGGCGAAAAACGATGACGGCCTTCTGGACATCTGTCTGGTCCGGGGGATTTCCCGCTGGAAACTGCTCCGGCTGTTTCCCCTGGTTTTCAGCGGCAAGCACGTCAATTATCCCTATGTGGTGATGCTGAGGGGGGCGGAGATCCGGGTGTCCGCCGAACGTCCCTTGGTGGTTCACGCCGACGGGGAAATTGTCGGGGAAACGCCCGTGATCATATCCGTCCGCCCCCAATCGCTGACCCTTCTCTGAAGAAGCGGTCACCGGTCCGGGATCGGTGATGCGGTTCAGCCGCCCCTTCCCCGCTTTCGAAGGCATCCCCCGGGTCACGTCGCTTCCCGGTGCAGACGGGTAACGACGGATTGGATGGAGCGGGAGATGATGTCCGCCATTTTCATGACGATGCTGAGCCGGGTGTTCTGCAGGACGAAATATTCCATGAAACCGGCGACGTTGACGATCCCGGTGATGTGAACCTCGCCCACTTCGGGCAGATTTTTGTTCACGCCCGCCCCCGGTTTGAGGGGGCCCATCCCCACCTGGATCGAGCCGACGCTGTGCAGATTTCCCAAACAGGCATCCACCGCGATGATCCGCGGATTTTTCAAATTCCTCCGCATTTCCTCCAGCGTCGCGCGGAGATTGACGGCATGAACGGGCTCGTCCAATGTTCCGTAAATGCGGAGGGAAGGGGACGCCATTTTTTCCAGCATCGTGCCGACCAGGGGACCGAGGGAGTCGCCGGTGGAACGGTCGGTGCCGATACAGAGGCAGACCAGCTCGGAGCCGGGGGGAAGCGCGCCCAGCGCCAGCGTGAGCTTTTCCGCACACATCTCCACAGCCCGGGGGTGGGTGTAGTCCACCCGGTAAGGGAAGGTGAAAGCCGCAGAATCGGAATGGAACAGCTCACGCATGTCCGACAACCTCCGAAATTTTTGATCCTTACCAGTATACGGGAAAAAGAGAGTAAATATACATGTAGGGACAACCCGTATGCGGGTGGGGATGGTGAGCGATGCGGATCGATCTCGGACAATCCTTCCGAATCGGCATGACGATTGTCGGCACGACCATCGGCGCGGGCTTCGCTTCCGGGAGGGAAATCTGGGAGTTCTTCGGATCCTACGGGGAAGAGGGCCGGTTCGGGATCCTCCTTTCGATGGCGCTATACTTTGCCGTGAGCGTCATCATCCTTCACATCGGCTGGAAAAAGCGGACACAACATTACTCGGAAGTGCTCCGTGCGGTGATCGGCCCCAGAATGGCCCGCTATTTTGACGGCTATGTCATCCTGTCCCTGTTGACGAGCGTGTTGGTGATGGTGGCGGGGAGCGGGGCCACCCTGGAGCAGTGGAACGGCTCCTTCACGCTGGGAACGCTGCTGATGGCGGCGGCGGTGGTGCTGGTCCTCTTTTTCGACCTGAAGGGGATCCTGTCTCTCAATACGGCATTGATGCCGACGCTGGCGGCGATATTGATCATCGTCTGCCTTCAGGCCCTGTGGTCGGGCGGTGAAACGGCCGGGCTGATCGAAAACGAGCCGGAAAATCCCCTGTTGCCGGTGTGGCCCTCGGCCATCACCTACGCCGCCTTCAACATGGTTTCCCTGCTCGCCGTCCTGTCCACCATGGGTTCCCAGATCCGTCATCCGGCGGAGATATGGATCGCCTGTCTGCTGGGGGTCTCCTGCCTCGCGGTGCTCGCAGGGCTTTACAACGCGTCGCTTCTTCAGGTGTCCCATCTCATATCCCAGTACAACATTCCCTTGTTCGCCCTGATCCGAGATTATTCGACAATCTGGAACCTGACCATTTCCCTGGTCCTCTGGTTTGCCATCTACACGACCGCCGTCAGCAACATGCACGGGCTGGTCTTTCGCCTCGCCGACCGCTTCCCCTTGCCCCGGTGGGCGGCCGGCCTCGTCATCATGGCGGTCTTGGTTCCGCTCAGCCAATGGGGGTTTGTCCCCCTGGTGCAGTTTCTTTACCCCCTTTACGGAGTTTTGAACCTGTTTCTTTTCACTCTATTTTTGCTTTATCCCTTTTCGGAGGAACGTTGATTTCCATGTCGAATGGAGAAGAAAAGGAAAAATCGTCATTCGGGATCGGAACGTGATCGCGAGCGGTTGGAGATGAAGGAGGGAACCCAACATGTTTCTGTATCACACCCTTCAACCCGTCGTTCGGTGTTTGATTCGAATCTACCACCGGGCCCGCGTGGAAGGGATGGATCGGGTCCCGGCGGAGGGGCCCCTCATTTTGGTCGGCAATCATCTCAGCCTTCTCGACCCCTTTTATATCGGGGCCTTTTTTCCGCGAAAGATCCGTTTCATGGCGAAAAAGGAATCCTTCCGCCATCCGGTGGCCCGGTGGTTTCTGAACCATTTCCGCGCCTTTCCCGTGGATCGCGGCAAGGCGGACCTGAAGTCCTTGAAGACCGCCATCGGCGTGCTCCGAAACGGTGAGGTGCTGGGCATGTTTCCCGAGGGGGGGAGGCGGGAAAACGCCCCGATGCGCGAGCTGAAACAGGGAGCCGCCTACCTGGCGCTCAAGACCGGCGCGCCCATTCTCCCCGTTTATATCGAGGGGACGGATCGTTCGCTGCCCCGGAATGCGGTGTGGATTCGCCCCCATCGGATTCGGATCGTCGTCGGGGAATGCATCAGGCCCGGCGCGGAGAAAACGGGACGGCAAAGCGAGGAGCAGATCAGCGAAGAAATTCTCCGCGTCTGGCGCCGGATGGCGGCGGAAGGAAGGGAGGAAGGGCGCCAACGCGGTTGAATTGTGGCAAGACGCCTCCTATAATGGAGGCAAGCGAGCGGGAGTGTGATCATCGGTGCAACGGAAAGTTTTCAATCTGGGTGACATCGTGGAGATGAAAAAGCCGCATCCCTGCGGGACCAATGCTTGGAAGGTCATCCGAATGGGCATGGACATCCGGATGAAGTGCACCGGATGTGGTCACAGCGTGCTCCTCCCCCGATCCCGCTTTGAAAAGCGGATGAAGCGGGTCCTGATCCCCGCCGAATCAAACGGAGATGAAAATTCCCGTCCCGGATCCCTCTGAAGTGTTCCCGACGGAACCTTTCCCTGTCGGGTTCTTTTTTGCATGAGACAGGGGGATCCGGATCCGCTATAATGGATGAGGATCTCTGCAAACTTGCGCTTCATGCACAGGGAGTGGACGGATATGCCGCTTATGACCGGAATCGTCGGTTTGCCCAATGTCGGCAAATCGACCCTGTTCAATGCGATCACCCGCGCAGGAGCCGAATCGGCCAACTATCCCTTCTGCACGATCGATCCCAATGTGGGGGTGGTGGACGTTCCCGACGAGCGGCTGGAGCGTTTGGCCGAGATGTTTAAGCCCCAAAGGGTCGTCCCCACCACCTTCCAGTTTGTCGACATCGCGGGCCTGGTGAAGGGCGCCAGCCGAGGGGAGGGACTGGGGAACAAGTTCCTGGCCCACATCCGGGAAGTGGATGCGATCATCCACGTCGTCCGCTGTTTTGAGGACGAAAACATCACCCATGTGGACGGAAGGGTGGACCCCGAAGGGGATATCGAAACGATCAACCTGGAGCTGGTCCTGGCCGACCTGGAGTCGGTGGAGCGCCGGCTGGAGCGGACCTCCCGCCAAAAAAAGAGCGGGGACAAGGAAATCGTAAAGGAGCACGAAGCCCTGCTCAAGCTGCGGGAGGGCCTCGCCGAGGGAATCCCCGCCCGGCGGATCGGTTTGAGCGAGGAGGAGCGGGAACGGGTCCGCCATCTCAATCTGCTGACCTTCAAAAAGGTGCTTTATGCCGCCAACGTGGGGGAAGCGGACGTGGCGGACCCCGACGCCAATCCGCACGTCCGGACGGTTCGGCGGATCGCGGAGGCGGAAGGGGCCGGCGTCATCCCGATCTGCGCCCGGCTGGAGGCGGAAATCGCCGAGCTGCAGGAGGAGGACCGGCGCCAATTCCTCGAGGAACTGCGTCTCAAGGCTTCGGGACTGGACCGACTGGTGGCGGCCGCTTACCGGCTTTTGGGGCTGATCACCTTCTTTACCGCCGGCGAGAAGGAGGTCCGCGCCTGGACGATCCGGGAGGGGACCAAGGCCCCCCAGGCGGCGGGCGTGATCCATTCCGACTTTGAGAAGGGATTCATCCGCGCCGAGGTGATCGCCTACGAGGATTTGACCGCCGCCGGTTCCATGGCCCAGGCCCGGGAACGGGGGCTGGTCCGCCTGGAAGGGAAGGATTATGTGGTGCAAGACGGCGATGTGATGCATTTCCGCTTTGCCGTTTAAAGGATTTCATGGCGGGTGGACAGGACATCCAGAATCCGGTAAAATCGAACATATGAGCGGTATCCTGTCCGGCGGCAGGATGCCGATCGGAACAGCCTGTCCGCGATGTTCTCCGCCCCGCGTTCCGCCATGATAGCTTCCAATTTCCAGGGGAGGAAGCGGGAACAACCCTTGCCTTGCCTTCAAGTCTCTGATACAATCTATCGTTGTCAGTCGAGAAATGCTGACTCCTTGCTCCCGTAAGGGGGCCGCTTGAGTCCAGAAGGAGGTGGAACCGTTGCGGAAGTACGAGTTGATGTACATCACCCGCCCCGATCTCGACGAGGAATCCCTGAAAAACAACCGGGAAAAGGTGCAATCCGTCATCACCCAAAACGGCGGGAAAATTCTGGAGACCCAGGATATGGGGAAACGTCGTCTGGCCTACCCCATCCAGCGGCTGCGGGAAGGGGTTTATACCGTCGTCCAGTTCCAGTCCGAGGGGGACATCGTGAAGGAACTGGAGCGGAACCTGCGGCTCGACGACAACGTGATCCGGCACATGGTCATCCGAATCGATGAGCGGTAAAGGGGATCGTCGCGGATAGAGAAACCCAAAGGGAGAGGTTCTTATGATCAATCGGGTGATTTTGGTCGGTCGTCTCGCGCAGGATCCCGAACTCCGGTACACGCCGAACGGTGTGGCCGTCACCACCTTCACCCTGGCGGTGAATCGGCGGTTCACCAATCAACAGGGAGAACGGGAAGCCGATTTCATCAACATCGTCACCTGGAGGCAGCTGGCCGAAACCTGCGCCAACTACCTGAAAAAGGGACGCCTGGTCGGCGTGGACGGACGGCTGCAGATCCGGAGCTACGAAAACAGCGAAGGGCGTCGGATCAAGGTGGCTGAAGTGGTGGCGGACACGGTCCAGTTTCTCGAACCGGCCGGAGCGCGTTCCGGGACGGCCGCCGAGGGAGATCCGTTCGGAAAAGGTCGGAACGAGATGGACGATCCCTTTGCGGACGACGGAAAACCGATTGACATCTCCGACGACGATCTGCCCTTTTAACCGATACGGCGGAAAATCCGGAAGGAAGGAGGGATTTCCATGGCGCGCCGTCGTGGACACAAGCGGCGGAAGGTCTGCTACTTTACGGTCAACAAGATCGAATACATCGATTACAAAGATGTGGACTTGCTGCGCAAGTTCATCAGCGAGCGGGGGAAAATCCTGCCGCGCCGGGTGACGGGCACGTCTTCCAAGTATCAACGGCAGCTGACCCGGGCCATCAAACGAGCCAGACAAATGGCGCTTCTGCCCTATACCACCGACTGAATCCTTCGGCCTTCGGGCCTTTTTTTCTTGCGCGGATGGCAAAGGAGGAAAATGCCGGGGATTTGTTGAACATACCTCGTGACGGCTTTCTCCTCGTCCTTTTGGAGATGGCCTTTTACGGGGGAGCGTGAGAATCCGGAGGGTGCCGGAAGGCATTCGCAGGCGGCCCCGCATCAATTCCGACGCACGCCTCACCTCCCTTGAACGCATCGGAGGAGGACGCGTCCATGAGCCATCCGGAGCGAGGGATGCAGATCGCAAAGAATTTGAAAGTGATTGACTGGTTGAAGACCGAAATCCTGGATCAGATCGCCAACCTGTTCAAGGGACTTCATCACGCCAACCAGCATCTGATCCTGGACAGCCTGGCCAGTCTGGTCGTGGTCAGCTATGTGCTGGCCCGAAGGGTCGGGATCTCCTTCCGCGAACTGGATCAGGCGGTGGTGAGCAAACTGAGGGAACACATCCGGGAAGGACATCAGTTGGAAAATTGGTACGGCGATTTGTCCTCTCTGGAGCAGCACATGAACAAGAGGTGAAGCCGACTTGACGGGACCGAACGGCAAGGTCCGCGACGGGGTGATCCTCTGTGGCGTTTTCACGGTGTTGATCGCCTCGCTCTTCACTCCCTTTTCCCTTGTGACGATCTGGTTTTTGCCGCTTCCTTTCTTCCTGTATACGGTTAGACATTCCTGGCCCTCCGCCCTTTTCCCTGCCGCGGTGCTCGGCGCTCTCGCCTTGATCCTGCTTCACCCTTTGTGGATTTTCGGGGTCCTTTTTGCCGCGGCGACGGGGATGGCGATGGGGGCGTTTTATCGTTCTACCGCCGCATCGGGAACCGATGTGGTTCTGGCCGGATTGGTCGTCGGCGCCGCCGTGTTGCTTTTGGGGTTGGCGGCGGCCCAGTACGGTTTTGGATTGCTTTCGGAATTCCAGCGGCTCTGGCAGGAGCAATGGGACCTGGTGGCGGAGATGGTCCAAAATTCCGTTCCGGAGGCTTCTGTTCCTCCCCTTCCGCCCCTTTCAGCCGTACTCCCTCTTTTTTTGTCCGTTCTGACCGTTCCGACCGTTCTTCTCAGCGCCTGGGCGGGGAGGAGGTTCCTCGTCCGCTCCGGTTTTCCCGAAAAGCGGTTGCCTCCGTTTCACCGGTGGCGTTTTCCCAAGTCCTTTCTCTTCTATTACCTGGTGTCGTGCGTCGCCGCTTTTCTGTTTGATGCGGAGAGCTGGGCCTATTCCTTTTTCGCGGGCTCCTTCATGATCCTCGATATCCTGTTCGCGGTGCAGGGCTTGTCCTTTCTTTCCTTTCTTCTTCACCGCAAGGGATTGAGCCGGGGATGGCTGTGGCTTGCCGTTTTCGCGCTGTTTCTTCCGCCGGCGGCCTTTCTGCTGCTCGTTTTGGGAATAATGGATGTGGGAACCCGGATGAGGGAGCGGCTGGAAGAAGGGTCATGACTTGAGGCAAAGGGAATTTCACCGTCGTTTGCCTTTTTCTCCGAAGCGGCATACGCTGAATAAACGGTGGCGGTTTTGAGGGGATGGAATTATGCCGAATTTTATCTTGCAGCGATGGCATGGAAAACACATGGTCTGGGCCATGTGTTTCCATTTGGTCCTGATCGCCCTGCTCGCCTCCTTCGATTGGATCCTCGGGGTGGGAGGGCTTGTCGTTTTTTTCCTTCTGGCCATCCACCTGTTCCGGGCGGAACGGGCGTTTCGCAGGGAGTTCATCCAATACGTCATGACGTTGACGGATCGGATCAAGGGGGCCAACCAGCGGGCGATGGATCAGATGCCCCTGGGGATCCTTCTCTACAACAAGGATCGCCGGATTGAGTGGCACAATCCCTTTGTCCGCGGAATGACCGATGAGGAGGAACTGGTGGGAAAGGCGCTGGATGAGGTCTTTCCCGGCCTCAAGGACTTGGGGAACGGAGAGGATCCGGTTCGGATCGCGGTGGGGGACCGCACCTTCGAGGTGATGCACCGGGCCGAGGAGCGGCTCGTCTATTTCCGGGAAGTGACCCGGCTGGCCCGGATTGAACGCCGCTATGAACAGGATCAGGTGGTTTTCGGGATCCTGCACATGGACAATTATGAGGAGGCGGGCCAGGGACTGAGCGATCAGAGCCGCACCCTTCTCCTTTCGAACGTGACCGGAGCGATCACCCGTTGGGCGGAGAAGCACGACATCTGCCTGCGCCGCTTGGAATCCGACAAGTTTTTTCTCATTTTGAGGCGGGAAACCCTGGATGAAGTGATGGGCAGCCGTTTCGGCATTCTGGACGAGGTCCGGGAGATGACCCGCCACAATCCGATTCCCATCACCCTGAGCATCGGTGTGTCCGCCGTGGGGCGCACGCTGCCGGAACGGGCGGAAAACGCCCAGGGGGCCCTGGAAATGGCGCTGGCCCGGGGCGGCGATCAGGCGGTGGTGCAGAGCGGAGAGCGGATGTTGTTTTTCGGCGGAAAAATGGGGGCCGTCGAGAAACGAACCCGGGTGCGCGCCCGGGTCATTTCCCATGCCCTCGGCAATCTGATCCGGGACAGCGAACGGGTGCTGATCATGGGCCATGCCAAACCGGACATGGATGCGATGGGGGCCGCCATCGGCGTCCTGAAGGCCGTTCGGCTTCAGCAACGGCCGGGATATATCGTGCTGGATGACCGGAATCCCTCCATTGAGCTCCTGATGGAGGCCGTGTCCAACCACGACGAGTTGAAGGACCGGATCATCAGCCCGGAGCGGGCCCTCCAGCTGGCGGACCCGGGAACCCTGCTCGTTATCGTGGACACCCACAAGCCTTCGCTTACCGTCGAGCCCCGGCTTTTGGACAAAGCGAAGCGGGTGGTGGTGATCGATCACCACCGGCGCGGGGAGGAGTTTGTGCGGGATCCGGTGCTGGTGTATCTGGAATCCTATGCCTCCTCCACCAGCGAACTGGTGACGGAACTGCTGCAATACCAGGGGAACCGCATCTCCCTCGACACTCTGGAAGCCACCGCCCTCTTGGCCGGGATGGTGGTGGACACGCGCCATTTCATGGTCCGCGCGGGTTCCCGCACCTTTGAGGCGGCTTCCTTCCTGAGGCGGCACGGGGCCGATTTGACCATGGTGCAAACCCTGCTCAAGGAAGATTTGCAGCAATTTGTAAAACGGGCCGAGATTGTCAAAAACACCGAAGTGGTATACGATAAAATTGCCATTGCTGTTGCCGAGGAAGATGAACGGTACGGACAACTGCTCATCGCCCAGGCGGCCGATACCCTGCTCAACATGCAAGGGATCACCGCCTCCTTCGTCATCGGCACCCTTGAAGACGGGCGGGTGGCGATCAGCGCCCGCTCCCAGGGAGATCTGAATGTCCAGTTGGTGATGGAAGCCCTGGGCGGCGGTGGGCACCTGACGGATGCCGCCGTTCAGCTGAGGGGCGTGACGCTGGCGGAAGCCCGGGAGCGGCTGTTGAAGACCCTGGAGGAAGGAGGCTTTGTCGAATGAAAGTCATTTTTAAACAGGACGTCAAGGGTCACGGCAAAAAGGGAGAAGTGAAGGAAGTGGCGGAAGGGTTCGCCCGCAATTACCTGTTTCCCCGCAAGCTGGCCGTCGAGGCCTCGCCCGCCAATCTGAACGCCCTGAAGGATCAACAGCGCAGGGAGCGCCTCCGCAGGGAGCGGGAACGGGCCGAGGCGCAGGAACTGGCGGAACGCCTCAAAGATCTCCGCATCGTGATCCCCGCCAAGGCCGGTGAGGGGGGACGCCTGTTCGGAGCCGTCACCTCCAAGCAGATCAGCCGCCATTTGAAGGAAGCGCACGGAATCCAGATCGAAAAGAAAAAGATTCAATTGGAGGAACCCATCCGTTCCCTCGGGGTCACCCGGGTTCCGGTCAAACTCCATCCCGAGGTGACAGTCACGATTCCGGTGCAAGTCGTGGAAGAATGATCGGCGCGCGGAGGAAGTTTATCCATTCCGGCGGCGAGGCGCACGCTCTGGTGGAGCGTTTTTTTGTTGAAGGGTTGAAATGCGCGGAGGCTGATGGACCATGAGTGAGCTGTTTGCGGACCGCCTGCCCCCGCACAGCCTGGAGGCGGAACGGGCCGTGTTGGGGGCCATTCTCATGGATCCCCAGGCGTTGACGCTGGTGGCGGAACGGCTGAGACCCGACGATTTCTACCGCCAGGGACACCAGCGGCTCTTCCAGGCGATGCTCAACGTCGCCGAGCGGGGAGAGCCGATCGATCTGGTGACGGTGACGGAAGAGCTGCAGAAAACCAAACAGCTGGAGGAAGTGGGAGGCGTCACCTACCTGACGGAATTGGCCGATTCCGTCCCCACCTCCGCCCATGTGGACCATTACGCCCGAATCGTCGAGGAGAAGGCGATTCTCCGCCGCTTGATCCGCACCGCGACCCAGATCGCCTCCGCCGGTTACGCCGGCGGGGATGACGTGGCGGAAATCATCGACGAAGCGGAACGAAAAATTCTGGATATTTCCCAACGGCGGATCCGCAAGGCTTTTCTTCCGATCCGGGATCTTTTGATGGATACCTACGAGCGGATCGAGCAGATGCATGAAAACCGGGGCGGGTTGACGGGGATTCCCACGGGGTTCCCCGATCTGGACCGGATGACCTCCGGACTGCAGCGTTCGGATCTGATCATCCTGGCGGCCCGCCCCAGCATGGGAAAAACGGCATTTGCCCTCAATCTCGCTCAAAACGTGGCCCTCCACGCCGGTGAGACGGTGGCCATCTTCAACATGGAGATGCCGGCCATCCAGCTGGTGCAGCGGATGCTTTCCGCCGAGGGAAACATCGACGCCCAGGTGTTTCGCACCGGAAACCTGGGGGAAGAGGATTGGGAAAAGCTGACGATGGCCATCGGCACCCTGGCGGAAGTCCCCATCTTCATCGACGACACTCCCGGCCTCACCGTTTTCGACATCCGGGCCAAATTGCGCCGGCTTCAGGCGGAACACGGCCTGGGGCTGGTGGTGATCGATTACCTCCAGTTGATCCGGGGCCGGGGCGGGGAGAGTCGGCAGCAGGAGATCTCCGAAATTTCCCGTTCCCTGAAACTCCTCGCCCGGGAGCTGAACGTGCCGGTCATCGCCCTTTCCCAGTTGTCCCGGGCGGTGGAACAGCGCCAGGACAAGCGGCCCATGTTGTCGGACCTCCGGGAATCGGGGTCGATTGAACAGGATGCGGACATCGTCGCCTTTTTGTACCGGGACGATTATTACAACGAGGAGTCGGAAAGAAAGAATATCATGGAAGTGATTATCGGAAAGCACCGGAACGGTCCCGTCGGAAAGGTGGAACTCCTCTTCCTCAAGAACTACAACAAATTTTTGAGCCTCGACCTGAAGCACGACGAACCTCCCCCCCAATGAGAATCCCTCCCCCTCCCGAAAGGGCCCGCCGGCGGCGCTTACCCCCGGCGATGCTTCCGGGGCTTATTTCTCGCGCATTTTTGGACAAGACGAATATACATCCCTTTTCGTATGGATAATGTTCGTGTTTTTGTTGACACATCCGAAAATCTGCAGTTAAAATGTTGTTGGTGTTCGGATTTTGGTCAGAGGAGGCAAGCCCATGTCAACGGTGGTCGTCGTCGGAACCCAGTGGGGGGATGAGGGAAAAGGGAAGATCACCGATTTTCTCGCTGAAAGCGCGGAAGTGATCGCCCGTTATCAGGGAGGAAACAATGCGGGGCACACGATCGTGTTCGGCGGAAACCGCTACAAGTTGCACCTGATTCCTTCCGGCATTTTTTATCGGGACAAGATCTGCGTCCTGGGAAACGGAATGGTGCTCAATCCGGAGGCGCTGGTGGAGGAGCTGGAATATCTGAAAAGCCACGGCATATCGCCGGAAAACCTGCGCATCTCCGACCGGGCCCATCTCATCCTGCCCTATCACATCAAGCTGGACATGGTGGAGGAGGCCCGGAAGGGTGAAGGAAAAATCGGGACGACCGGAAAGGGGATCGGCCCCGCTTATATGGATAAAGCGGCCAGGATCGGCATCCGCGTCGGCGATTTGATGGACCCGGATCTTTTCGCCGAGAAGCTGAAGCGGAATCTGGAGGAAAAGAACCGGCTGTTGGAGCGGGTCTACGATACCGGCGGATTCTCCTTCGACGAGATCTACGACAAGTATCTCGCGCTGGGGGAGAAGTTTCGCGCCTACGTGACGGATACCTCCGTGGTGCTGAACGATGCCATCGACCAGGGGCGGCGCGTCCTCTTTGAGGGGGCCCAGGGCGTCATGCTGGACATCGACCAGGGCACCTATCCCTTCGTCACTTCCTCCAACCCGGTCGCCGGAGGGGTGTGCATCGGAAGCGGCGTGGGCCCGACAAAAATTCATCAGGTGATCGGGGTGGCGAAAGCCTACACCACCCGCGTGGGTGACGGCCCGTTCCCCTCGGAGATGAAGGATTCCGTCGGCGACTACATTCGGGAAAAGGGCCGGGAATACGGAACCACCACCGGGCGTCCCCGCCGCATCGGCTGGTTTGACAGCGTGGTGGTGCGCCACGCCCGGCGGGTCAGCGGCATCACCGGCCTTTCCCTCAACTCCCTGGACGTGCTGACGGGATTGCCGACGGTCAAAATTTGCACCGCCTATCGCTGGCGCGGAAAGATCCTGGAGAATGTTCCCGCAAGCCTGAAGATCCTCTCCGAATGCGAGCCGGTCTATGAGGAACTGCCCGGCTGGAAAGAGGACATCACCGGCGTGCGCCGCCTGGACGATCTGCCCCTGGAAGCCCAGCACTATGTGGAGAGAATCACCCAGCTGACGGGAATTCCCTTGACGCTGTTCTCCGTCGGTCCGGATCGGGAGCAGACCATCCAGGTCCGGCCCGCCTATGCCTGATCGCGGATAAGGATTGCGCGCCCTTTAAGGGCGCGCAACTTTTTTGGGCGGCGGCGTGCCCCGTCATTTGTGGTAGGTTTCCCCCCGGATGATCTTGAAGGAGCGGTACAGCTGCTCCAGCAGGATCAATCGCATCAGCTGGTGGGGAAAGGTCATCCGGGAAAAGGAGAGCAAGAGGTCGGAAGACCGGAGGACCCGGGGGGAGAGACCGACGGATCCCCCGATGACGAAGGCGACGCGGCTTTTTCCGTAGGTGGCAAGGCGGCGGATGTATTCCGCCAACTCTTCCGAGGAAAGGGATTTCCCTTCAATCGCCAGAGCGATCACATGGGCCTCGGGGTGGAGGCGGTTTATGATCCGCTCCCCTTCCCTTTCCCGGATCCGGTCTTCCTCCGCCGCGTGAAGGGAACCCGCGGGCTTTTCCTCGGGGATTTCCACCACATCCACACGGGCGTAGGGCTTCAGCCGCTTCAGGTATTCCTCCACTCCCTGTTTCAGATAGCGTTCCTTCAGTTTACCCACCGCCACAATCTCCAGATGCACCGGTTGCATCCTCCTCCCGTTCGAAAAAGAACACCCGATCGGCGGGCCGGCCGCACATGCGGCAGCGGGCGGATCCGGGAGGGGAAACCGCATCGATGGAAGGGGCGGTCCGGAATTTTTCCACAAAATCATCCAGTACCCATTCGGCATGTTCGTCACAGGCGAACCAGCGATGGCGGGCGGTTTGATCCATCCTCTTCCATTCCTCCCCTCGGCCGGAGGGATTCCTGTTATCCACATTATCCACAAAGTTACACACAGGGGGAACCCGCCTGTGCACAGGGCGGGTTCCCCGTCAACGGAAGATTTCCACAGGTTGTTGAATCAATGTGGTGGTGACGGTTTCCTTGGATCCGTCCCGGTAGAAGGTGATGCGGATCTCGTCACCGATCTTTTTCTCCTTGTACAGGTATTTGCGCAGCTCGGAGCCGGAGTGGATCGGCTGATCGTCCAGGGCGACGATCACGTCCCGGGAGCGGAGGCCCGCTTTGGCGGCGGGAGTCCCGGACATCACATCCCTCACCACGACACCGGCGTTGACCGAGCTGGGGAGATCCAGTTCCGTGGCCCAGTATTCCTGGGGAATCGCCTGCAGGTCTATCAGGGTGATTCCCAGATAGGGCCTGAGCACCCGTCCGTGCCGGATCAGGTCGTTGATGATGGGCAGGGCATCATTGACCGGAATGGCAAAGCCGAGCCCTTCCACCCCCTGTTCCGCGATTTTCAGGCTGTTGATTCCGATCACCTGTCCGGCGACATTGACCAGGGCACCGCCGCTGTTGCCGGGGTTGATGGCCGCATCCGTCTGGATGACATCCATGGACATGCTTTCCGCCACGTCGATGGATCGTTTCGGCGAGCTGATCACGCCCACCGTGACCGACTGGGAAAATTCCAACCCCAGGGGGTTGCCGATCGCGATGGCGGGTTCTCCCGCCTTGATGGCATCGGAATTGCCGAAGTCGGCCACCGCCTTTACGTGGTTGTCGGGGATCTCCAGGACGGCCAGATCCGAAATGTCATCGCTGCCCAACACCTTGGCGGTCACATGTTTCGCATTGTCCCCGTTTGAAATGACCACTTGAACGTGATCCGCTCCGGCGATCACGTGGTGGTTGGTGACAATCCGCGCTTTTCCGTTTTCCTTGTCAAAAATGATTCCGGATCCGGTGCCCCGCTGCAGGGCTTCCGGTTGAAAGGGGTTGTCCCGCTGCAGGTTGACGACGCCGACCACCGCCGGTTGCACCCGCTCCACGGCCTTGGTGATGTCGGTCGTCACATCGACGGTGATCGACTTCTTTTCCGCAAAGCGGTTATTCGCCGCTTCCCCACCGGGGGACGCCGGAAGGAGGCCGGCCCGTGACAGGGCGGGAGTGAGCAGAAGGACGATCAATCCTCCGATGACGGCCGAGATCAAAGAGGTGAAAAGAAGGGAGGCTAGTCCCCTTCCCCTGGACCCTGTTTGGTCGTCGTAGTAACCCACCGCTTCCGCCTCCTTGATGATGAGGAGATAGACACTACTTCATTATTTGAATGGCCCAACCATATTATACTTAGTCTTTTGTGTCCGGAAAATGTCGAGGGAGATTCCTGAAGAATAAAACTGGTCATAATTGGAAAAGAGGAATTGAAACCGGTTTAATAGAAGAAAGAGAGCAAGAAAGAGACATATAAGAAAAACACCCACGCGTTTGCCGCCGTGGACTTTCGGCGGACCGGAAACAGAGGGAGAGGATTTCAACCTGAAAAAAATAGAGCGAGGATTGCCGATGGCGGGACTCCGACCGTCGGGTATGGGGGGGTTGAACCATGGTTGACGGAATGAAGGGGGTAGAACGATGACTGGCGGCGACAGGTCGCGTCGCGTGAATCCCTCCGAACGTGGGCCCGACGCTTGGTCGGAAGTGAATTGGGGCGCGCAGTTGGCCGATTTCAAACAGATGCAATACCACCAATCCGTCCTGTGGTTGGCGCTGGTGGAATTGCTGGTGGAAAAGGGGATCATCAGCCGGGAAGAATTGCGGAATGTCGCCCGGGAATTGGACCGAAAACTGGCGATCAGGGCGATTCCGGGGGGCTCTGCGGAAAAAAGGGAATCCGGGCCTTCCCCGGACCGCTCCGAAAAGCGGGAAAAGAAAGGGAAATAAAGAATAGGAGAGCGCTTTTTCGCACCCTTCGGCGAAAAAGCGCTCTCTCATTGTCAGTGGGAAGCCCCTTCAGGATCTGCCTGTGGCCTTGACGGAGCGCAGCGGAGTGGGGCGGTCCGGATAGGTTTCCCACAGATGGACGTCCCTCCCCACGTTCAGATCCGCTTCCTCCAGAAATTGGCGGACGGTCATGTGGGCCAGTTCCATCAGATTGTTTTCCTGGCTCAGGTGGGCCAGGGAGACCTGTTCGCCGTTGCCGGCGAGGATTTCGGCGAGGGCTTCGCCGGCGTCCTCATTGGAAAGGTGGCCGACGTCGCTCAGGATGCGTCGCTTGACGTTCCAGGGGTAAGAACCCATGCGGAGCATGTTGACGTCGTGATTGCTTTCGAAAATGAGGGCATCGACGCCGGAGACCCGATCGATGATCCTTCGGCTGACATAGCCGAGATCGGTGACCAGGGCCAAGGATTCGTTGCCGCGCTGGAAGCGGAATCCGATCGGTTCCGCCGCGTCGTGGGAGACTTCGAAGGTTTCGATTTTCAGGTCCCCGATTTCCAGAACGGCCCCGCTTTCCAACACGTTGCGGCAAGCCTCGTTGATCGCCCCCACGGAGGAGGGGAGGGCCGACCAGGTGGCTTCGTTCATGTAGACGGGGATATTGTACCGGCGCGCGAACACTCCCAGCCCCTTGACATGGTCGATGTGTTCATGGGAGATGAGGATGGCGGTCAGCGTCTTCGGATCCACTCCGATGCTTCGCAGATGCTGTTCCAACTGTTTGCCGGAAAGGCCGGCATCCACCAGGAGGCGCACCTGATCCGTTTCGATATACAGGGCGTTCCCGGTGCTGCCGCTGGCGAGGACACTGTATTTCATCGGCGATCTTCCCCTTTTTTCAGAGGCGTGCGTTGTTTGGCGTTTTTAGGGCTGCAGGGCGCCCGTCAGCGCATTGACGTAATAGGTCCGGCCGTCTGCGGCCGCAAATTTCCAGACGGGAGAAAGCACGCGGGTTTTGGCGTCATAGGACTGCCCGTGGTAACCCAGTTCGATGCGGGTGAAAACCGTCCCCTTGGGAACTTTCCCGCTTTCCACCAGATTGAGCAGCGCGAAGGAGGCGGGAACGGGGGTTTGGGCGTCGGTTCCCTCTTTGATGGACAAGCGAATCAATCGGATGGATTGAAGGGCCCCTCCCTCCGACAGTTTCACTTCCAGGCGGCTCCCGTAGAGGGGCCGCTCTTTCCAATACTGAAGGTATGTCCGGCTCCGCCCCTTCCGGGAGATCAGCCGGTACTCCCCGAAAGAGGGAACATGCTTTTTGAGCAGGGCATGGAGATGATCCTCCCCGGAAAGGCCGAGGGAGGGATGAAAGGTTTTTACGTAGCTGCCGTCCGGCTGCGACTTCCAGCCCTCCCCCGGAGATGCGATCCGCGCTTCCAGGACGGAAACCAGCGGCGGATTCTGCGGGATGTCGGGCGTTTTGATCTTCTTTTCCTTGAGGATCTGGGTCAGCTCCCGGCGGATCGAATCGTTTCCGTTTTGCATTTGCGATTTTTCCACCCAGGCCTGGATCAGCTGCACGGTCAAAAACAGGTTGAGTAAGACGAAGGCGATGATCAGCAGGGTTTTGGCGCGGCTCCAGTCCATGACCGACCCTCCCGGTTACGGATTGAGAAGGATGCTCTCTCCGTTTTTCTTCAGGGCGATCCACACCGGGGACAGGCGGACGTGATCCTTGAGCATCTTCACCTGGTACCCCGGGATGAGACGGCGCAGCTGATTCAAGGAGAGGCCGCGGTCGGCTAGCTCCCGGATCACCGTGTCCCGACCGGGAAGCAGCGCGTCCCGGGAGTCGGAGGGTTTCGAAGAGAGGTAGCGGAGGGAACGATGGTATTCCGCCACCCTGTCGGAGGAGACCTTCAGCCGGATCGTGTCGGGCCGCACCTCTTCCTTGTCTTCCTCCCCGGACCAGTAAACCGGGAGCCCGCCGACCGTCAGGCGAAAAATGTAGAGGTGGATGTGGTCTTCCTTGATCCGCCGGTCCAGGGAATAGGAGCCCGTCCACCCGTTGTGGGTCTTCATGAACTGGTTCAGGATTTCCAGCTCGATCGCCGCCGAGGAGGGCTGCGGCTCCGCTCTCAAGTCCCTGTACACCACCGTCTGCTTCTGCTGGTTGTGTTGCAGCATCCGGTTTCCGTCGGTGTAGGTGTCTCCCTCTTCAGAGGGAAGGGTCCAGATTTGGTTCGGATCGGTGAAGAGCCATTTGATGTCCTCCACCTTGATTTGTTTCAAGGGATAGGTAAAACTGCGGACGGTCGGCGGCAGATCGGGAAGATACACCGCCAGGGGAAAAGCGGAAATTTTTTCGTCCTTTTCCTCGTCCAGGGGGATCTTCCCGGTGACGAAGTGGGGCTTGACCGGCTGGGCTTTCCGCTCCATCTCCTGAAACCACTTGCTGAAGTCCGGGAAGTCGATCTCGCTCTCCAGCACTTTCCGCTCCCGGTCGGATATCAGCCAGAGGCGCACGTTTTGTCCCCGCGAATCGCTGCGGATCCAGATCCTGCTGATCAGGTTGATGCCGGAGGCGGAAATCTCCTCTTCGTTCATCACGTCGATGGCGTCGGCGGGCAGATCATTGATGAACTGCAGTTCCACTCCCGCGGCTTTTTGGTACAGATGGTTCCACTCCTCCGGCCGGGGAACCACCGGTTCCGGATCGTCCCACGAGGCCTTATAAAGCCGGTTGAGAAAGTCCCGGTGCGCCGGCTCATTGGGTAGGATCCAACCCTGTTGTCCGTCCCGGTGGACGATGACGGGAACGGAAGCCACCCGTTCGTGCAGGGGGATCTGGTTGTACTGCTCGTTGCCGATCAGCGGGGGTTGGATATAGGACGGCTTATTTTCCTGATAGGAGGGGGAGCTGTACCACAGCATCCCCGTCTGCAGAATGCTGAGGACGATCAGCAGAAAGAGCGCCGCCGACTTGATCCGTTCCTTCATCGGATCACCTCCGGCTCCCAGGGGGGCAGGGTGAAGGTGACGGTCGTTCCGCGGCGGTATACGCTATCGATCCCGATGTCTCCGCCGTGGGCCAGGACGATCTCCCGGGCGATGGACAGGCCGAGGCCGGTTCCCCCCATTTGGCGGGAACGGGCCTTATCCACCCGGTAAAACCGCTCAAAAATGCGTCCCAAATCCTTCTTGGGGATGCCGATGCCGGTGTCCGACACCGATACCTCCGCCATTCCGTCCTTCTGCCGGCGGGCGCGGATCGTGATGGCGCCCCCTTCGGGTGTGAATTTGACCGCGTTGGAGAGGAGGTTGTCCAGCACCTGGTCGATCTGATCCCGGTCCACGTAGACCCGGGGGAGCGGTCCGGACACCTGAAGCGCAAGGCGGATTCCCTTCTTTTCGCAGGGAATGGAAAAGCGGTCCGCCACCTCCTCCAGCATTTCCCTCAGATCGACGGCTTGTTTGTGGAAACGGGTTTCCTTGGCATCCAACCGGGAGAGCAGGAGCAGGTCGTTGATCAGCCGGTTCATGCGCTCCGCCTCCTGAAGGGTGACCCGCAGAAAGCGGGACGCCAGTTCCGGATCGCCGATGGCCCCGTCCTCCAGGGATTCCAGATAGCTTTTGATGGTGGTGAGCGGCGTGCGCAGCTCGTGGGAGACATTGGCGACGAACTCTTTCCTTTGCCGGTCCAGCTTGGCCTCTTCCGTCACATCCTTGAGGACGGCGATCAATCCCACCATTTCCTGCCCGTGACGTTTGATCGGCGTGAAGGTGATTTTGATGACGGAGTGCTCTTCCTTGTCCTCCGCGTTTTGTTCCAGGTGGATCTGCGTCTCTTCCGCCAGGGGCAGGGGCAGCGGTTCGGAAAGGGGCAACACCTCCTCCAGCGGTTCGCCGAGGGCGATCTCCCGGTCCAGGATCTCCTCGGCCCGGCGGTTGCGAACGATCACCCGCCCCTTTCCGTCCGTGGCCAGCACGCCGTCGCTCATGTTGGCCAGCACGGACTCCAATTTCTCCTTTTCCTCCTCGTTCTGGGACAGGGCCTCCCTCAGCCGCTCCGCCAAATGGTTGAAGGCGGCGGCCAGCCGGCCGATTTCGTCACCGCTTTTCACATCCACCTGCCGGTCGAAATCCCCTTCCGCCATCGCCGTCGCCTGGCGGGTGATCTCCTTCACCGGATTGGCGATGGTGCGGGCCAGGATCACGCCGAGAAGGGCGGTCAGCCCCAGGGCGAGGAGGGTGATGCGGATCAGGTTTTTGCTGATGCGGCGGATCGTCGCGTACATCTCCTCCATCGACGCTTCGATGTATACGGCGCCCACCGCCTGGCCGTCACTGTTCTTGATGGGACGGATGAGCAGTTTCATCCGGTAACCGGTCGCCGGGTCGACGCGGAACTGTTTGTCGGTGGTGAAGGATTGCAGGGCCTGCGTGACCCGCACGTTTTTTTGCCCGATGACGTTGCGGTTTTTGGTGGAGGACGTGCTCAGCACGATGCCGTCGGAGTCCACCACCTGAACCGTGTCGGTTCCCTTGTCCAGGATGAACAACTGTTGGACGAGGTTTTCAATCTCCTTGGTGCGATCCGATCGTTCGGCGGTTTTTTGGTCGAGGATTTCCGCCAGCGAGCTGCTGGCCAGAAGAGCCGCCTGTTTTTCCAGCTTTTCGTCGAAGTCCTGCTCGTAATAATCTCCCAGCCAATCGAAAAAATAGACCCCGATCAGCTGGATGGCGATCAGGATGAGGGAAAAGTAGATCACCATCAGCTTCCACTGGATGCTGTTCAGCAGTTCCCGGAGTTTTGAAACGAACATGGCGCTCACCTGTCGGCGGAGGGATCGCGCATGGTGTATCCCAGTCCCCGGCGGGTGATGATGTATTCGGGGTTGCTCGGATCATCCTCGATTTTTTCGCGCAGCCTCCTTATGGCCACGTCCACCGTCCGCATGTCGCCGAAGTAGTCGTATCCCCAAACGGATCGGAGCAAGTGTTCCCGGGTCAGCACCTGGCCGACGTGCTTGGCCATGTAGGAGAGCAATTCAAACTCCCGGTGGGAAAGTTCCACCGTCGTCCCCTTCTTGGTCACCAGGTACCTGTTCAAATCGATCACCAAATCGCCGATGCGCAGGAGGTTGGAGGGGGATCCTCCCTCCGGCTGCTGGACGCGGCGGAGGTTCGCCTTGATCCGCGCCAGCAGCTCCCGGTTGCTGAAGGGTTTGGTCACGTAATCGTCGGCTCCCATCTCGAGACCCAGCACCTTGTCCACTTCCGAGTCCTTGGCCGTCACCATGATGATCGGCATTTGGAAGGACTGGCGCACCCGGCGACACACTTCGATTCCGTCCATTTTGGGCAGCATCAGGTCCAGCAGGATCAGGTCCGGAGGATCGGCGAAAACGCGGCGGAGCGCTTCCTCCCCGTCGTGGACGCATTCCACCTGGAAACCTTCCCGCTCCAGGTTGAACTGCAGGATGTCTGCGATGGGCTTTTCGTCTTCCACCACCAGGATTTTTGCGGACATCATCAACCCCCCTTTTAGCGGAAACGAGCGGTGATCGTGGCCTGTTGCCACTTGTGGAACGACTGTTCCACGGACTCGTCAAAGGCCCGTTTCCAAGCCTTTTCAAAGGAGCGCCCCCTTGCCAGCTCCCGGTGAAGCCTGCGCATGGCTTTCCAGCCCCGTTCATCCAGTTGATGAGAGAAAAAGAGAAAGGACTGGCGGTAGGCCATGGCCTTGTTGGGCAAAAGGTCAAACCGGTCTCTCAGGTCCGGATAGCCGTAGATCGGATTTCGGTCGAGATCGTTTTCGGGAACCCGCCACTCATATCCCACCGCCCGGTACTCCACCCACTGGGCGAAGGCCTCGTTGTACCATCTCGGTACGTTGCCCCGGGTCGCCGCATCCAGATAAAGATGGGCGAATTCGTGATACAAAGGCCCTTCTTCATGGAAGCGGCGCCGCCACTTTTCCCGGCGCGGGTCAAGGGGTTCCCCCATCCATTCTTCGGGATCGAGGAGATAGATTCCTCCGGCGTAGTAGACGCCGGTGGCGCTTTGATCCGGCGGCCAGGAAAAGCGCTTTTGCATTGTCTTGCGGTCGGGAAACAGGTAGACGGGAACGGGTTTTTTCAGGCGGAAACCGAACATCCGTTCGAAATCGGACGCCACCCGCTCCGCCTCCCGGAGGATCGCCTCCGCTTTCCCTTTCATCGACGGGGGATAATGGAGGATGAACCGCTCCGTTTCAAGCTTCGCGCTGTCCCGGAACCGCCATCCTTCCAGCCATTCGCTCCCCTCGTACATCACGGGTCGCGCCGCCGCCGGCACATTGATGGGCAGGGCGGGCAGAAGAAGCCCCGCCAGGAAAAGGACAAGCGGGATCAACCCGCGAATCGGCTTTCCGTTCGACATCATTGTCGCACAATCCTTCCACTGAAACAATCTTTCCGCCTTCAGTGTAACATGGGGAAAGACCGGGCCCCTTTGGGAGATGGAGGAAAATATGAGCTTCTTTTTTGGGCGAACATCTTGCTCCCGGCGGACGGAAAAGGCATAAACTGAGGAAAGCGATGGTACAGGGGGGCGAAGCATGACCAAGAGGAAAATCCGCCGTTACCAGCAGATCGCCAGCAAAATGTTGAAAACCAGGGTGCTTCAGCAGGATCCTTCCCTTCGGGGGGTGATTCCCGAGACCCGGTGGTATACCCGCCCGAATCTGGAGGAGATGCTGGAGAGGCACGCGGTCGTTTTTGTCAAGCCGGACAAAGGCGGCGGCGGCGCGGGCATCCTTCGGATCGAGAAGCGGGATGCGGGGCGCTTTCGCGTCTGTTTCCGGACGCGCTGCAGGGAAGTGGAACGCATGCGCCTTTTTTCCGCCGTGGAATCCTGCTTTTCCCCCGCAAAGCATTATCTGATCCAGCAGGGAATTTCCCTCTCCCTTTACCGCGGCTCTCCCTTTGATCTCCGGATCCTGCTGCAAAGGCCGGGCCGCCGGTGGATCGTGTCGGGCATGGTGGCCAAAGTGGCCGCGTCCGGGAGGTTTGTGACCAACTATTGCCGGGGAGGTCATCCCCTGCCGGTGGAGACCGCTTTGAAGGCGGTGGTTCGCGAACCGGCGGAAAGGGAACGGATGATCAGAAACCTTCATCACATGGCCGAGCGGGTTGCGGAGGTGTTGAATGAGCGCTTTCCGGGGCTTCGGGAGCTGGGAATCGATGTCGGACTGGATCGGCACGGCCATCCGTGGATCTTTGAGGTGAACACGAGACCACAATTTAAAATGTTCTCTAAAATCGGCAGAAGGGATCTCTTCGCAAAAATACTGAAGTATCATCGCATGATTGTATGATCCGCCGCATTTCGACATAAAAATTATATCAAAATTTCTGTATTTTCGACAAAATATCCGGTTGACGGCCGGGCGGGCTCCTGATAGTATCGGTAATAACGAAAGGTTCAGAACAATCTTGGTAAAACATCAGAGATTCTTCGGCAAAAGCAAGAATCATCTCCGGGTGGACAAGCCGATCCCGGAACCAAAAAAACGCGTGTGGATGGGGTGAAATCGGATGTCGATCACCGTCGGCGTGTATATCGGGAAGAAGGACCGGATCATTCGCTATTGGTACGAGACGCTGCCCCGGGGGCAGTTTCCCGTATTGGTCAAGTTCTGCATCCTTTCGTATCTGAAGGGAACGGTGTTTCCCCTGGACACCGTCTGCGAAGTGTCCGCTTTCCGGGAACAGCTGAAAAACATGCCCAGCCTTCCTCCGACCCAGCGAAACGTGACGTTTACGGAAGACGACGGTTCCGTCTACGATTGGGTCATGCGGCTGGAACCCGGTTTTCGGAGCGAAGAGATCAAAAACGTGCTGCAGCGGACCATCAGCCACACCTTGATGTCTCCTCGGCGCCCTGTTTTCCATTCTTCGGCATATGCGGTACATAATTCCGACCCGGGCGTGGAGCGCCGTGACGAATCCCGTACCCCGGTCTGGGCAGGCGTCGGGAACATGATCTGGGAAGGCGGCTCTCCGGGGGCGTTTCCTGCGTCGGGAACGATCAAGGATTCCTACGGTTGGGAGGATCTGGTGGCGACGGGAAGGGGCCGTTCGCTGGAAAACGGCAAGAGAAGCTGAGGCGAAGACGGGAAGCGGCGATTCCGCGGGGGGTTGGAATTTTCAGTGGAATGCCGGGGATTTGATCGGGGCGTAAAATGAGGAGGAGGGAGGCGTCACAAGGCTTTTGCCCCTCTCCTCCTCCGCTGCATGCGGGATCGGTGGGATCGAAAGCGTCATCCATCCGGCCTCTTGGAGATCTTCCAGATGGCCGTGGATGATTTTTTGTTTCGCGGGCAATGAGGCCGATGCGGGTCTTCGCACCGCGGAAAACGTCGGCGCCCCCTCCGAATCTTTCCGGGATGCCGGATGCGCGAGGCAGTCCGGGGGAAGCGGCGGAGGGGCCGCTTGTTTTGCGCGGCGAACCCTCCGCAACTTCTCCGCTTTGGGCGCTGAGGGGGGAAGACGTCATGCCCCGATGCGCTGGGATTCGTAGTTCCGGTCCATTTCCCTGCGGAATCCGAACAGGTAGGTGAAGGCGAAACCGGCGGCGTAGGCGATCAACACCCCCAGCAAGTATAGAAGGCTCTGCCCCGGCTGCATCAGGAGGACGGCGGGAATCCCGGATATGCCGATGGCGACGGTGGCGGTGTCCATCGCCGCCTGGTAGGCCCCGCCCACCGCCGCTCCGAGGCAAGCGGTTACAAAGGGGCGTCCAAGGGGCAGGGTGACGCCGAAGATGAGGGGTTCGCCGATTCCCAGCATGCCGACGGGAACGGCGCCCTTGATGACGTCTTTGAGGAGTTGGCTGCGGGTCTTCACGTAGACGGCCAGCGCGGCTCCCACCTGGCCCGCTCCGGCCATGGCCAGAATCGTCCACAGCGGATCCAGCCCCGTCTTGTTGAGGAGTTCCATGTGAATGGGGATGAGGCCGTGGTGAAGGCCCGTCATGACCAGGGGCAGAAAGGTGCCGGCAAGCACCGCCCCGGCGACGATTCCCCCTTTGTCCATCAAGGCGGTCAGTCCCTGGGTGATTCCGTCCGAAATCCATCCCCCGACCGGTTGCAACACCAGATAAGTGATCACGCCCGTCACCAGCAGGGCCAGCGGCGGGGTCACCATGATATCGATCACTTTGGGGACGAAGCGGCGGATGTTCCGCTCCGCCACGCTGATGAACCAGGCGGCGAGCAGCGCCCCGATCAATCCACCGCGCCCCGGGACGAGGGCCGTGCCGAACAGGGTGATGTCCGCGATTTCGGGCAGGATGATCAATCCCCCGGCCACGCCTCCCAAAGCCGGCGTCCCGCCGAACTCCCGGGCGGTGTTGATGCCGACAAAGACGGCGAGGTAGGTGAAGATCACCTTGCTGATGGCGTTCAACAGCAGGACCAGGGTGCTCTCCTGGTTAAGATCGAAGGAATAGACTACCGTGTTGGTCAGTCCCATGATGATCCCGCCGGCGATGATCGCCGGAATCAGCGGGACGAAGATGTTGGCGAGCTTTCGCAGAAAGCGCTGGACCGGCCCGCGGCTGCGATCCTGTTTCTCCGCCTCCGGATCGCGGACTTCCCCGAGTTGGAGTCCCGTTTCCTCGGAGATCTCCCGGGCGACTTGAGCGGCGGTTCCCGGACCCAGAATGATTTGGAGCTGATTGGATGAGTGCACGATTCCGGCCACTTTGGGAATCGCCCGGATTTTGTCTTCGTTTACCTTTTCCGGGTTGCGCAGGGTCAACCGGATGCGCGTCATGCAGTGTTGGAGTGTGTCGATGTTGGTCACCCCGCCCACCTGCTCCAGAATCGACCGGGCGATTTCCCGCTCCTTTTCGGCCAATGCCGTTCCCCCCTTGGAAAATGATTGAAGGCAATACCCTAAGTACCCGATTTTGGGATCGTTTAATCGTGGGTTTCCTCCCTTTTCATTATATTCCGTCCGGTCGCATTTTTGGGTCACAAATTGAAATATTTTGTCGAATTGCTTATTCTTAGAAGGAAATTCGGTGCAAACAATGGAAAGATGATGAGAGGGACTTCGACAACGGGGACAAAATTCGGGGTGCTGAGGTGGTGATGCTCGTGTGGGAATGGACGGATCGGCTGGATGCTCTGATCATCCCCCTGACAGCGTTGACCGATCCGTCGACGCGATGGGCCGTGTTCGGCGGGGTCCTTCTCTTTCTGATCCTGTGGCTGTCGCTGTTTCGAAAGCTTCCTCCCTCTCTCTATCTGGCGGCCGCTCTGTGCGCACTCATTTTTCTTCGAGCGCTGTTCCCTGAAGGCTGGCTCCCCCTTTTGTGGGTGTTTCTGCTCACTCAAGCGGCGGTTTCCCTCCGCTTTTCCAGGGAATGCACCTTTCTGCTCGCTTCGCTGCTGTTTTTGGTGTACCAGGGAATGCCCTGGATGGATGAGGTGTTGGCGGGAAGCTTTCACCCCGGGATGCTCTACGAAAATTTTCCCGAAATCATTGAAGTCGGCCTCTATTTTGTCCTCAACGCCTGCCTTATCCGTTCCCTCCGGAAGGTCCGGCAGGAGAACGCTCAATTGAAGCGGGAAAACCGGCAGCTGATCGAGCGGGTGAACGAAGCTCACCGATCGCTGCACGAGTACATCGTCCAGCTGGAGGAGATGTCCCGGCGCGATTATCTGACCGGGCTCTACAATTTCAGCGGGTTTCAGGAGCAGTTGACGCGCAGCCTGGCCCGGTGCGCTCCGGACCAGTCCTATCACGTCATCTGCATCGATCTGGTGGATTTTCAGCAAATCAACCTGCAGGAAGGGACCGATGCCGGGGATCAGCTTTTGGTCACCATCGCCCGGCGTCTGAAGCGGAGCCTTCCTTCCTACGCCCAGGTGGCCCGGTACGAAGGGGATCAGTTTGCCGTGGGGTTGATCGGCGACGATTCGGACCTGCGCCATGCGCTGGAGGCCATCGAGTCGGTGTTTTCCGAACTGCGGGAGGAGCGGAGCTTCATCCACTTCTGCTGGGCGACGGCCAGCTATCCCCGGGAGGCGCAGAGCGCCGCCGAACTGCTTCGCCTGGCGGAGCACCGGCTTTCCATCGAGCAGCGGCGGATCCGGCACGAGGAGGAGGAGCGCCAGCGCCACTTGGAAAAACTGTCGGCGATCGGTCAACTGGCGGCGGGCCTCGCCCACGAGATCCGCAATCCCCTCACCTCCATCCGCGGATTCATCCAGATTTCCATGATGGAATCCGAGGAGATGAAAAAATGGGAGTCGATCATCCTCCCCGAAATCGATCGGATCAACGATCTCTTGAAGCAGTTTCTGGACCTCAGCGACACAAGGCCCTCCCAGTTTGTCCGGTTTGAGTTGGACGGGCTGATCGCCGACGTGCTCCGACTGCTGGAACCGAAGGCCATCCTGGACGGCCATCAGCTGACGGCGGAACCTCCCCCCTCCCCGGTGGTGGTGGAAGGGGATCCGGAAAAGTTGAAGCAGGTGCTGATCAATTTGATCAAGAACGGCCTGGAGTCCCTCGGAGAAAAGGGACAGGTGTGGATTCGGTGGAGAAAGCTGCGCGACCGGATTCATATCCGCGTGCAGGATAACGGATGCGGAATCCAGCCGGAACACATGTCCCGGATCTTCGATCCCTTCTTCACCACCAAGGGAGATGGAACGGGAATGGGTCTGTCCATCTGCCACCGCATCATCTCCGATCACGGCGGACAAATCCATGTCACCAGCCAGCCGGGCCGCGGCACGATCTTTAACATCCATCTTCCGATCCAGCAGTTCCACGCTTATCCGGTCGCCATCCCCCCGGTGGCGGGAAAGGATGAAGGAACCCGCCGGCAGGGCGGGTGCGCCGAAGGGGAGCCTCCGGCGCGGTCCGGAGAAGACAAGGAAAAGCCGGTGGCGGAGGAGACCCTCCTGGCTTTGCGCCCCCCCTCGTTGTGAGATAAAATAAAAAAAACAGGGGGAACGCAAGCATGAAAACGGGAAAAAAGGGTTTCAACATCATCTCTCGTTCCGGCGATTTCACCACCCATGGGGGATATGTGACCGGCACGCTCAACCTGAGCAATCTTTCCTCCATATTGATCCACGGGGATGAAGCCAAGATCGACTTGGGCCTCATCCACGCCAAGAGTTCCGTGGAACGGGGAATCAAATTTTCCACCAACAAGGAGGACGTCCCCAACGGCGAGCTTTATTGGGTGGTGTGGGTGACGGTGGACCAAAATGAGAAGGGGCCGTATTACGCCGGTGTGGCGGCTTGCCCGATGTTGATCGACCGGGAAGCCCGTCGGGGATGGAAAATCCTCCCGCATCACGTGAACCGCATGGACGATGCCCTGAAACGGCGCATTCGCGTCAGCGAGCTGGGGCCTGTGGAGAAAAAGGCCCTCCGAAATCTGTTGATCAGCCACGATGAAAAAATGTGGGAGAATTCTTCGGAGGAATTGAAGCAGGCGCTGGCCGTCGACGAGGAAAAATGAACGCTGTGTGAACAATTCACAAGTCGCCTTGTTTCCGTCCGCGATGGGCAGTACACTGTGTATAGGTTGGCGTGGCGTTTCCGTTTTTGAAAGCGGAAACCAACCGTTTCAACAAGGGCTCCGCCGAAGTTCGGCGGAAGCGGAAGCCAGGTCACCGGAACACCATCAAGCTAGGACACCGAAGCGGCGGGCATTGGGCCCGCCGCTTCGGTTTTTTTTGCCTTGTAACCCATCGGATCCGATGAACCGAAAGATGTGACGAGCGGGGGGGTCCCCCGCGCCCGTTTCGGGCGGCAGTGGAGGATTGTTCGCGGGGGAAGCCGGGGGCATTTCAGACCCGGGGCGGACGTAAAATCGGACTTTGGCACGATGGATCGGAGGGAAGGGGCTTGTAAGATAAAGGCAGTTCGGCGGAACCCGTGGCGATCCGGCCGGTTCTGCCGCTTCTTTCCGACACGCCCGGCTGAAGGAGCCCTTAGCCCCATGAATCATAAGGAAATATACTTGGTTTTTACGAGAACAGGAACCTGGCTTTCAAGGTTGATTTGCATATTTTCGCGCATAAAATATCCCCATGTCTCCATCAGCTTCGACGACAGCTTCACCCGGATGTACTCCTTCGGGCGGCGAAGCCCTGACAATCCCTTTTCCGGAGGTCTTGTGGAAGAGAACCTGCAGGATGGTGTTTTCCGGAAGTTTCCCGACAGCCAATGCCGGATATACCGAATCGAAGTGAGTGAGGAACAGTTCCGCTTGATTCGGGCGCAGATAAAGGCATTCCTGAAGGAAAAGGAAAAATACCGGTACAATTTCCTGGGGCTGTTCGGAGTGATCACGAATAGGCCCGTCAAAAGGAAGAACCGCTATTTTTGTTCCCAATTTGTCTCCCACATCCTGATGAACGCCGGTGTCTTTCACGGCAATAAGGCGCCCGAACTGACGCGGCCGGATGACCTTCTCGCCATCGATAACAAACGGCTTGTTTACGAGGGACCTGTTATGGGGTTCCGGAATGTGCCGTCGTTTCGATCCGGCGGGAGACCGCATCGATTTCCCCGGGAAAATGCGGATGACATTCCCTTCCTCCCCCATAAACCGGGGTCTTTTCGCACAATCTAAGGGGGGAAAGGAGGGAGGGACCGATGCCGGAACGGCAGGAGCATTTTGCCCGCCACGGGGGGGTTCATTTCTCCAACCGGGTTCCGCCCGAAGAGATCAACCGGTTTGTCCGCGAGCTTCCGCCCGAAAAGAGGGAAAGCCTGTTTGAGGTGCTGAAGGAGCTGGAACAGGCGGGGATGATCGTCATTCACAACGACGGGATTTGGGCCGACGGCGAAGGGAAAGTCGGCGGCAGCCGGGAGTGCTGAGCTCTCCGTGAAGATCCCGGAAGGTCAAATGGCAAACCCTGGGGCGTACGCCCCAGGGTTTGCTTTTTTCAGAGACCCGGAAGCCATTTTCTGATCCAATCCCAGAGGGATCCTCCGCCTTTCTTTTCCGCCTCCGGCGAGGGATGAAGGGGGCAGTATTCCTTCGGTTCGGTGCCGGAGACAAAATACTCCCAGCGCACCTTGGGGCATCGCTTTGTGGCCAGATGCCCCGTCTCCGGATCCACATACGCTCCCTTCACCCCGTCCGGGACGGAGAAGGTGCGGACGGATTTCCCGGCGAGGGACCTCTGCATGAAGGTTCCCCAGATCATTTGGGCGAGGCGTCCCTCTTCATGGGGAAGTTTTTTGGCGCGGTCGTATCCGACCCAGACGGTTGCGGCCAGATCGGGCGTGTATCCCGCCAGCCATCCGTCCCAGTCCGTCGAGCCGGTTTTGCCGGCGCTCGGATGCGGAAAAATCTGCTTGACCCGGTGTCCCGTTCCCCCGGATTCGAAGACGCTTCGAAGCAGGTGAGTCAGCACGAAGGTTTCCGCTTCCGAAGCCACGCGCCGCCGGTCGGGACGGCTTTCGGCGATCGTGTTGCCTTCGGCGTCTTCGATCCGCAGGATGGCCACCGGTTCCGTGAGGACGCCCCCGGCGGCCAGGGCGGCGTAGGCCCGGGTCATCTCATAGGGCGATACCGGAATGCTGCCCAGGGCGAGGGAGGGAACGGGCTTGAGGGGGGAAGTGAACCCCAAACGGCGCGCCGTCTCCATGAGGCGATCCCGCCCGATCAGAAAATGGGTGTGCACGGCGTACACGTTGTCCGACCGGGCGATCGCTTCCCTTAAGGTGATCGGCCGCCCCGCGTATTGGTTTCGGAAGTTGGCCGGACGATAGATCCCTCCTTCATAGGGAAAGGCGGTCGGCTTGCTCTCCAGGCGGGTGACGGGAGTGAACCCCTTTTCCAGGGCGGCCAGATAGAGAAACGGTTTGAAGGCGGATCCGGGTTGCCGGCGAGCAAAAACCCGGTTGTATTGGGACTTTTGATAATCCTTTCCGCCGACCATCGCCCGGATGTGTCCGTTTTTCGGATCGATCGCCAAAAGCGCCCCTTGAAGCCCGTCCTTGTTTCCCAGATACTTCTTTACGGCTTTCTCCGCCTGGCGCTGCATCTTTATGTCCAGTGTCGTGTAGATGCGGAGTCCGCCCCCCCTCAGTTCGGACTCCCTCAATCCGTATCGGTTGATCGCCGTTTGGATGATGTAGTCCCGAAAATACGGGGCCTTGGAGGGGGAGGGTTTCGGCCTGGGGGCCAGGGCAATTGGCTGGGCCTTTGCCCGGGCGGCCTGGGAGGGCGTAATCCAGCCGGCCCGGACCATCGTGTCCAGGATGGCGTGTTGTCGACGCTTGGCCCGTTCCATCGACGTATAGGGGGAATACAACTTGGGACCCCGGGGCAGGCCGGCCAGAAAGGCGCTTTCCCCCAGGGTGAGGCGCTTCGCCGGTTTTCCGAAATAGGTTTGCGCCGCCCGCTGGATGCCGTAGGCCCCGTTGCCGTAATACACTTCGTTCAGGTACATCTCCAGGATTTTGTCCTTGGAGAAATGCAGTTCCAGCTGGACGGCGAGCACGGCCTCTTTCCACTTGCGGGACCAGGTCCGGTCGCTGGTCAAATACAGGTTTCTCGCCAGCTGCTGGGTGATCGTGCTCGCTCCCTGGACGATCCGCATTTCCCGCAGATTGACCAGCGCGGCCCGGGCGATGCCGCGGAGGGAGAGCCCGAAATGGTCGTAAAAGGTTTGGTCCTCGGCGGCGAGGGTGGCCAGGATCAGATGCCGGGGAACCTCCCCGAGCTGGACGGGATCCCGGTGTTCCCCCCTGTCCAGCTGGTCGATCAGGTTCCCGCGGATATCGTACACCTTGGTGGTCATCGGGATGTCCGGCGGCGGGAGGGGGCGGGATTTGAGATAAAGGAGGGTGACCAACAGGGTGCCCCCCAGGAAAAGCAGGAGGATTCCCGCGATTTTCAGAAGCCGTTTTCCCCGGACCAGCCATCGCCAGGCGGGAATTTCCTCCAGCGTCGGGTCCGGGGGAAGTTGGTTCATGCCGTCGCCCATCCCGTCACTCTCCCTTTTCGCGCCTGCCGGCTGTGAATGGTTCGTCAACAGTATGGGAGAAGGGATGGAAGATTATACCTTCCGGGAAGGTGACGGGTTTTTCATTGAGGTTGGAAGAGAGTTGCATTATTCTAAGGATGACGTTGGAAAAATATCAGAGATCTTGACACCTGAAGGGATGGAAGGAGAGCTTTATGGATAAGCTTCAGATGGAATTGTGGTTTACGGAAAAACAAACGCCCGATCACGGGATCACCAGCAAAGTGGTTCGCACCCTTCATCACGAAGAGACGGAATACCAGACCGTCGATGTGATCGAAACCCGGCAGTTCGGCAACATGCTTCTGCTGGACGGCATGGTGATGACCACCGACAAGGATGAGTTCGTCTATCACGAAATGATCGCCCACGTGGCGATGAACACCCATCCCGAGCCGAAGGACGTGTTGGTGATCGGCGGCGGGGACGGAGGGGCGATCCGTGAAGTGCTCAAATATCCCACGGTGGAAACGGCCACCCTGGTGGAGATCGACGAACGGGTGATCGAGGTGGCCAAAACCTACTTTCCGTCCATCGCCGGCGCGTTGGATGATCCCCGGGTGCGGATCCGGATCGAGGACGGCATCCGGTACGTGGAAAAAGCGGAGAACGCCTACGACGTGATTCTCGTGGATTCGACGGAGCCGATCGGGCCGGCGGTGGGATTGTTCAAACGGGAGTTCTACGAGCGGATCTTCCACGCCCTGCGCCGGGACGGCATCATGGTGGCGCAGACGGAATCCCCCTGGTTCAACCGGGATCTGATCGCCCGCGTCTATCGCGATATTGCCGATCTTTTCCCGATCGCCAGGCTCTACACCGCCAGCGTTCCCACCTATCCCAGCGGGCTGTGGAGCTTCACCCTGGGTTCCAAGGTGTATGATCCCCTGGAGGTGGACGAAATCAAGCTGCACCGTCCGGAAACGAAGTACTACACTCCGGAAATCCACAAGGCCCTGTTTGCCCTGCCCAAATACGTGGCCGAGCTGACGAAATGAGGTGGTTGGATGCGCGCGGAGGAAGCCTATTCCGGGAACGTGTTCATCGCCGCCAAGGCGGACCTGGAGGAGGCCCGGGCGGTGATTTACGGCATGCCGATGGACTGGACCGCCAGCTTTCGTCCGGGATCGCGGTTCGGCCCGCGCCGAATCCGCGAGGTTTCGTTGGTCCTGGAGGAATACAGTCCCCACCTCGGCCGGGAACTTGGGGAGGTTCCCTTTTATGACGCCGGGGACATTCCCCTCCCCTTCGGGAACCCGGGGCGGAGCCTGGAGAAAATCGGACGGTTTGTCGCCGAGGTGCTTCAGCGGGACAAGATGCCGATCGGTCTCGGGGGAGAACACCTGGTCACCTGGCCGGTGGTGCGGGAAGTGTACAAGCACTTTCCGGATCTGGCCGTCATCCACATGGACGCCCACGCCGATCTGCGGACCGAATACGAAGGGGAAACGCTCTCCCATGCCACTCCCCTGCGGAAAATCGCCGAGCTGATCGGTCCGGAAAACGTCATCCAGCTGGGCATCCGCTCGGGAACCCGGGAAGAGTTTGAATACGCCGCCTCTTCCGGCATCCGCTTTCACCCCTTCGAGGTGTTGAAGCCGCTTGTGGAGGAGCTTCCCGCCCTGGCGGGCCGCCCGGTCTACGTGACCGTGGACATTGACGTCCTGGACCCGGCCTTCGCTCCCGGCACCGGGACGCCGGAGCCGGCGGGCATCACGTCCCGGGAGCTGATGGAATCGCTTCATGCCATCGCCCGCTCCGAAGTGAAGGTGGTGGGAGCCGACCTGGTGGAGGTGGCACCCGCCTACGATCCGACGGATCAGACGGCGGTGGCGGCCGCCAAGATGGTGCGGGAGATGCTCCTGGGTTTTGTCCCGGCCTGAAGGGACAACGGAAAAAAGAGGGGAGGCGCCGATGGTTCCGGTCAGGGTGCGGGTTTTTTCCACCATCACCGGTGAGGCGGGGGTGGATCGGATCCGCCGGGAAGCGAAGGGACGGTTTGCGGAAAAGATGGGCGAATGGGTGCTCAGGTATGTGGAAAGCGGCGAAGAGGACGGGGAAATGCGGACGACGGTGAGGGCGAGGGAGGACTCGATCACCGTCATCCGCAGCGGCGGGTTGGATTTCCGCCACACTTACCGTCCCGGAAGAAGGGATGCCAGCCGGGTACATACCCCGGCGGGGGAGGCGGAAATGGAAGTGAAAACCCTGGATTACCGCCGCCGCAGGTGGGAGGGGGGCGGAGAATTCCGCTTTTCCTATGAGCTGCGGTTGGGCGGGGAACACTTGGGGACTTACGCGTTGCATATCCAATGGAGGGAGGAGCCGTGGGATGACCGTGCTGATGAAAATACGGGAGACACTCCGTGAGGAAATCCGCAAGGCGGTGCTTTCCGCCGGCCTGGCCTCGGAAGAAAACATGCCGGAGGTGGAGTTGGAGACCCCCCGGGAAAAGGCCCACGGGGATCTGGCCACCAATGTGGCGATGAGACTGACCCGCATCGCCCGCTCCAATCCCCGGGAGATCGCCGCGCGGATCGTGGAGGGGATCGATCGGAAAAGGGCTCACGTCCGCGACATCCAAGTGGCGGGGCCCGGGTTTATCAACTTTTTCCTCGACCGCTCCTTTCTGACGAAGGTGCTGGAGGAGATTCAGAGCGCCGGCGACCGCTACGGAAGGTCGGAAGCGGGACGTGGTCAGCGGGTCAACGTGGAGTTCGTCAGCGCCAACCCGACGGGCAGCCTGCATCTCGGCCATGCCCGCGGGGCCGCCGTCGGGGATGCCCTGTGCAATATCCTGGAGGCCGCCGGTTATGATGTAACCAGGGAGTACTACATCAACGATGCGGGCAACCAGATCCGGCTGCTCGCCCTTTCCCTGGAGGCCCGCTATCTGGAGGCCCTCGGCAGGGAATCCTCCTTTCCCGAGGACGGCTATCGGGGGCAGGACATCATCGACATCGCCCGGGAACTGGCGGAACGGGAGGGCGATTCGCTCCTTTCCCTCGACCGGGAGGAACGGCTCGCCCGGCTGAGGGAGTACGGATTGAAGCGGATGCTGGACAAGATCCGCCGGGATCTGGAGCGGTACCGGGTCCGCTTCGACGTGTGGTTCAGCGAGCGCTCCCTCTATGAATCCGGTGCGGTGGAGCGGGTGCTGAAGGAGCTGGGCGAACGGGGGTACACCTACGAGAAGGACGGCGCCCTGTGGTTGAAGTCGACCGCCTTCGGCGATGACAAGGATCGCGTCCTGGTCAAAAGCGACGGCTCGTACACCTACCTCACCCCGGACATCGCCTACCACCGCGACAAACTGAACCGCGGTTTCGACCGGCTCATCAACATCTGGGGCGCCGATCACCACGGTTACATTCCCCGCATGAAGGCGGCCATCGCCGCCCAGGGGTACGATCCGGAGCGCCTGACGGTGCTGGTGACCCAGATGGTCAAGCTGTACCAGGGCGGGGAATTGGTCAAGATGTCCAAACGGACGGGGAAAGCCGTCACCCTGGAGGAACTGATGGACGAGGTGGGGGTGGACGCCGTCCGCTATTTCTTCGTCATGCGCAGTCCCGACAGCCATCTGGACTTCGACATGGACCTGGCGATTTCCCGTTCCAACGAGAACCCGGTCTACTATGTCCAATACGCCCACGCCCGGATTCAGAGCGTCTTCCGCCAGGCCCGGGAGAGAGGGCTTGCTCCCGCCGCCGACCCGGAAACCCTCTCCCTGCTCGCGGAGGAACAGGAGTACGATCTGATGAAGGCCTTGGCCGCTTTTCCCGATGAAGTGGCCGGCGCGGCCGAGCAGCTGGCGCCTCAGCGGGTGGTGAGATACCTGCATGATCTGGCCGCCCTGTTCCACAGCTACTACAGGGCCTATCGGGTGATCGGCGATGACGAGAACCTGTCGCGGGCGAGACTGGCCCTTCTCTCGGGGGTGGCCCAGGTGATCCGAAACGGCCTGTCCCTGATCGGCGTGAGCGCCCCGGATCACATGTAAGCGGAGGTTTGTCACGGGTGGGGCCCGGGGCCTCCCATCCCCCTAATCGTTCGCCCTGGGAGGCGATGCCATCGTGAGGTTGATCTTGCTTTCCACCTTCACCGGTTTCATCGCCGGGTTTGTCTTTTCCCTTCTCCGATTGCCGATCCCGGCCCCGCCGGCCCTGGCGGGCATTTTCGGCATCATCGGAATCTACCTGGGATACCAGGCGTACCAGTGGGTGAGCCGGTTTTTCTGAATCGGGCGGGTCTCCTCCCATCGGGAGGGGCCCGCTTTCATGTGTCTCATCGAAAAGGCGGTGTTTTTTCGTGACCGTTTTTAAGGAGAATAAGGCCTTCGCAGAGGTGGTCCGGAAAATCGATCCGCTCCGCCGGCTGCTTTCCTTCCAGGAGCTTTCGGGGGGCGTGTCGGCCCGGACGGCGCTTTTGGAGACGGAAGGGCCGGACGGCCGCAGGGAAAAGCTGCTCTTCCGCCAGCACGGAGCTCGGGATCTTCGGAGGAATCCCCGGATTGCCGCCGACGAGTACCGCCTCCTGGGCATCCTCCGCTCCGCCGGATTGCCCGTTCCCAAGCCGTATGCCCTGGACACCTCCCGCCGCCTGTTTCCCGCGCCCTATCTGGTGATGGAATTCATCGAAGGCGAGGCGGTGGATGATCCGGCGGATCCAAGGACATACCTCCACCAGACCGCCTGCCATCTGTCCCGGATCCACCGGGTGGACGCTTCCCGGCACGATTTGTCCTTTCTGCCGAAACAGGAGGCGCTGGCCCGCAAAATCCTGGAAAGGCGCCCCGCCTCCCCGAAGGACGCCTGGAACGAGGGGAGGATTCGGAGGGCTCTGGAGCGGGTGTGGCCGTTTCCGCGGTCCAATCCGGATGTCCTGCTGCACGGGGACTTCTGGCCGGGGAATCTCCTGTGGAAGGAGGGGGGGCTGGTGGCCGTCATCGACTGGGAGGATGCGGCCCTGGGGGATCCGCTCGCCGATGTGGCCAATGCACGCCTGGAAATCCTGTGGGCCTTCGGAGCGGAAGCGATGCGGCGGTTCACGGAGGAGTACCGATCCATGATGCCACACGTCGATTTCACCCATCTTCCCCGTTGGGACCTGTATGCGGCACTGCGGCCGGTATCGACGATTTCCGGATGGGGATTGGGAGATGCCCGGGAAAGCGTCATGCGCAAGCGGCACCGCTTGTTTGTCGCCCAGGCCCTGGAGAAGCTGGGGTTTGAGCCGTGAGGCGCCCGGATCCCTGTGACTTAAGAAAGACAACGCCCCGACGAAAAAAGGGTGAAGGGAATCCCTCCCTTCACCCGTACGCCTTCGCCTACACCCACAGGGTCAGTGCCAGGATGCAGACGATGGCGCCGACGATGCCGCAGATCACGAACAGAACGGGAAAAAAGCTCCCCTTTTGATCCAGGTGCATGAAGGTGAACAGCTGCACCACGACCTGGACGGACGCCAATAGCAACAGGACCGGAATCACCACTTCGGCGGCGACGGAGCCGGTGCCGACGAGGATAAAGGCGGCGGCGGTCAGGATCATCATCAAGGCGAAGGCTTTCACATGCTTGCCGGCGCTCTCCGGCTTTTCCCGCCTTTCGGGTCTGGCCGTCGACGGATCGATTTTCGGTTCCACGACCGAACCTCCTTTTTGAAGGAGAAGGAACTGAAACAATTATCCGAATGATAATGAATATTATGACATAAGGATGAATATTTGTCAATTTTGCGACAAATGAACACGCGGTGAATTTCCGCGGGTACAAGGCAAATGATTCCTTCCGGTCGATAAGTTTTAATTTTTCGCTTAAAATGGGAGTGACGAATTTTCGGCACAATCCGCCGGCTTTTCGGCGGGATGTCCGGGGGATGATTCATGAAACAGACGCAGATTACGGAAGAATTGCTGCAGGAAGTGCTTCGTTCCATCGACGAGGGCATCCATGTGGTGGATGTCCGGGGGATCACCATTTTTTACAACCATGTCGCGGCCTCCCTCGACGGGATGGCGGTGGAGGAGGTCTTGGGAACCCATGTGCTGGAGGCGTTTCCCTCGCTCACCAGCAAGACGAGCACGCTGATGCAGGTGATCCGGACCGGCAAGCCCCTCTACAACCAGCGGCAGACCTACACCAACCGATACGGCAAAAGGATCGTGACGGTCAATTCCACCGTCCCCCTCCGGGTGGGCGGCCGGCTGGTGGGAGCGTTGGAAGTGTCCAAGGATGTGACCCGCATCCAGGAGCTGGCGGAGCAGGTGATCGATCTGAGGAAAAGGATCCGGAAGCCGGTTCGGAAACCGCCGGCGACGGAGCCGCGCCTGTTCCGGTTCGAGCAGATTCTCACGCGGAACCCGGAGATGATGAAGGCCATCGAGCGGGCGAAGCGGGCCGCCGCCACCCGCTCCCCGGTCCTGGTCGTGGGGGAAACGGGCACGGGAAAGGAACTGATTGTCCAGTCGATTCACAGCGCCTCCCCCCGCCGCGACCAGCCCTTCATCGCCCAGAACTGCGCGGCGATTCCCTCGTCCCTGCTGGAAGGAATCCTGTTCGGAACGGTGAAGGGCGCCTTCACGGGGGCGGAGGATCGGCCGGGCCTGTTTGAATTGGCGGATGGGGGCACCCTGTTTCTGGATGAGATCCACGCCATGCCCTCGGACCTGCAGGCGAAATTGCTGCGGGTGCTGGAAGAAGGGGCGGTCCGGAGGGTGGGGGATGCAAACGCGCGCTGGGTGGACGTGCGCATCCTGTGCGCCACCAATGAGGATCCCGTCCGCAACGTGAAGGAAGGGCGCCTCCGGAAGGATCTGTTTTACCGCATCCAGGTGGTACGGATCGATCTGCCGCCCCTTCGGGAGAGGCGGGAGGACATTCCCCTTCTCACCTCCCATTTCATCCGCGAATACAACGGCAAGCTGGGAAAACGGGTTTTCGGGCTTCGGCCGGAGGTGGAGGAGATGTTCCTGCGCTACGATTGGCCGGGCAATGTCCGGGAATTGAAGCACGCCATCGAAGGGGCGATGAACATGGCGGAAGGGGAGATGATCGCCCCGGAGGATTTGCCGCCCCATCTCATCCCCGGGGAAACGGCCGCCCGTCCGGAGCGGGAGGGGCGCCCCCTGCGGGAAGTGTTGGCCGAGGTGGAGGAGCGGATGATCCGGGAAGCGTTGGCCGCCTGCGGGGGAAATGTGCGGCAGGCGGCCCGCCGATTGGGAATTCCGCGGCAAACGCTGCAGTACAAGCTGCAAAAATGGGGATTGGACCGCCGAGTGAAGTAAGATTCGTGGAGCGCAGTCCCAACGGGGCCTTGGGAGGGGAAGCGCCTTGCCCATCGGCGGCTTGCCGCTTTCTTCCGCCTTTCCTTCCGGCCCGAATGAAGGACGTTACGTTCCGCCTGGAGGCCGGGGCGCAAGGCGGCCCCTCCGTTTGGCGTTTTCGGGGCTGATCCTTTCTCTTTTTGACGTTCCGGGCGGCGGCCGTGTCTCAGCTTCCAAATCGGGGGAGATGACATGCAAAGGCAAAGATGTGCCGAATATTCGGCACATCTTTTTGTTTTTCGGGATGAAACGTCCGGCCTGCGCTGTTTTTTGGCAATTGGCATGTTTCTTGCAATAGCGAAAGGTGAAGCCGGAAAAGGAGGGTGGCCCGATTGACCGCATGCCAATCGTACCCGAAAGGGCACCGGTATGGTCTTCACCGGGTGCTGGAGCCAAAGGGGGTGATGCCCCAGCCCGCATGGAAGCTGGATGCCAGGCCGGTCTGCCATGACAACGAGCTTTTGGTCGAGGTGGACCGCCTCAACATCGATTCCGCCTCCTTCAATCAGCTGAAGGAGGAGGCCGGCGGCGATCCGGAACGGGTGAAGGAACGGATCCTCGGGATCGTCGCCGAGAGGGGGAAAATGCACAATCCCGTCACCAATTCCGGCGGGATGCTGATCGGCCGGGTTCTCGAGATCGGCCCGTCTTTTCCGGATCAAGGATTGAAGCGGGGGGAGAAGATCGCCACGCTGGTCTCCCTCACCTTGACCCCCCTTTCCCTGGAAGCCGTGGAGCGGGTGGATCTGGAGACGGGGCAGGTGGAGGTGCGGGGCAAGGCGGTGCTCTTCGCCAGCGGTCCCTTCGCCCGCCTTCCCGATGATTTGCCGGAATCCGTCGCCCTGGCCGTGCTCGACGTTTGCGGGGCCCCGGCGCAGACGGCGCGCCTGGTCCGCCCCGGTCAGCGGGTGGCGGTGCTGGGGGCGGGAGGCAAATCGGGGCTTCTCTGCCTCTGGCACGCCAAAAAACAGGCGGGCCCCGGCGGCCGGGTGATCGCCCTGGAGGCCGGGGAGGCGGCCTGCGAGGCGATCCGGAACCTGGCCCTCGCCGACGAGGTGATCCGGGCGGACGCCACGCGGCCCGTCGAGGTGCTGGAAAAGGTGGAACGCGCCACCGGCGGACGGTTGGCGGATGTCACCATCAATTGCGTGAATGTGCCCCATACGGAGCTGTCCAGCATTCTGTGCACCCGGGACGGCGGGACGGTTTACTTTTTCAGCACGGCCGTCCGCTTCACCGCCGCCGCCCTGGGGGCCGAGGGCGTGGGGAAGGATGTGCGCATGATGATCGGCAACGGATACGCTCCCGGCCACGCGGCCCTCGCTTTGGAAACCCTCAGGCAGTCCCCCGCCCTGAGGCGGTTGTTCGAGGAGCGATATGCCCGAGAAGAGAGGCAACCGACGGTTTGACGCCCGCATCGGGGCGGATGACGGCCCCGGAAGGGTGACGTCGGCTGCCGCCGATCTTAATGAAGAAAGGAGCCGCATGCCATGCGCGATTGGCGAGAGATTGAACTGTGGAAGGATGTCACCGAGGAGCAGTGGAATGACTGGCTGTGGCAGTTGACCCACACCATCCGCAAATTGGACGATTTGAAGAAGGTGATCAATCTGACGCCGGAAGAGGAGGAGGGCGTGGCGATTTCCAAACAGACGATTCCCCTCAACATCACGCCCTACTACGCCCTGCTGATGGATCCCGACGATCCGAGGGACCCCATCCGCATGCAGGCGGTGCCCGTGTCGTCGGAGATCATCCGGACGCCCTACGACATGGAGGACCCCCTCCTGGAGGACACCGACTCGCCGGTTCCGGGTCTCACCCACCGCTATCCGGACCGGGTGCTGTTTCTGATCACCAACCAGTGCTCCATGTATTGCCGTTACTGCACCCGGCGCCGCTTCTCCGGCCAGATCGGGATGGGCGTTCCGAAGAAGCAGATGGACGCCTGCATCGAGTACATCCGCAACACCCCGACGGTGCGCGATGTGCTTCTCTCGGGCGGAGACGGGCTGTTGGTCAACGATCGGATTCTGGAGTATCTGCTGAAGAACCTCCGGGAGATTCCCCATGTGGAGATCATCCGGATCGGGACCCGGGCCCCGGTGGTCTTCCCCCAACGGATCACGGAGAATCTGTGCAAGATCCTGAAAAAGTACCATCCGATCTGGTTGAACACCCATTTCAACCATCCGAAGGAGATCACCCCCGAAGCGAAACGGGCCTGTGAAATGCTGGCGGACGCCGGCGTCCCCCTGGGGAACCAGTCGGTCATCCTGGCGGGGATCAACGACTGCCCCCATGTGATGAAAAAACTGGTGCACGAACTGGTGAAGATCCGGGTCCGTCCGTATTACATCTATCAGTGCGATCTGTCCGAGGGGATCGGCCATTTCCGCACCCCGATCTCCAAGGGACTGGAGATCATCGAATACCTGCGGGGGCACACCTCGGGCTACGCGGTGCCCACCTTCGTGGTGGACGCTCCGGGAGGCGGCGGCAAGATTCCGCTTTCGCCCAACTATATCCTGTCCCAAAGCCCCACCAAGACGGTACTGAGAAACTTCGAAGGCGTGATCACCTCTTATCCGGAACCGCCCAATTACCGTCCCCATGATCCGGAATCCTGCGAGTACTGCCGGCAGGCCAAAGGGAAGCAGGAGGGGATTGCGGCGCTGATGAGCGACGAACGCCTCAACCTGGAACCGAAGCACCTGCTCCGGGAGGGCCGGCGCAGATCCCGCTCCCCCGAACCGACCCAGGCGTAAAGGACTGTGCTGCCCGAGACTTGGACGGGAAGGGAGATGAAGAGCCTCGCGATCGTCGGGCTGTCCAAAAACGCGGGCAAAACGACGGTGTTGAATCACTTGTCGGGGTGGGCCCTCTCCCGCTCCCTTCCCGCGGGGCTGGTCAGCATCGGGGTGGACGGCGAGGAGCGGGACGCCTGGAGCGGCCGGCCCAAGCCGCAGGTGCTGATTTCCGGGGGAACGGTGGTGGCGACGGCCGGATCTTGCCTGGATGTGCGGGCCGGCGCCTGGGAGGTGCTGGAGGAGCTGCCGGTCCGCTCTCTCCTGGGTCAGGTTTTTTTGGCGCGGGCGCTGCGGCCGGGGACGGTGAAGCTGGCGGGCATTTCCTCCGCGAAGGGGATCGATCGGGTATTGGAGGGTTTCAGACGGCACGGCGTCCGCCTGGCCCTGGTGGATGGAGCCTACGACCGGAAGGCGGCGGCGCATCCGATCCGTTCCGACGGAGTGATTCTGGTGGCCGGGGCCGGCGCGGGCAGGACCCTGGAAGAGGTGGTGAGGCGGACCGAGGAATGGGTGCGGATCTTCAGCCTTCCGGCCTGCGGCGATCCGCTGCTGGAAAAGGCGGGAAAAAAGGCTTTGCGCGAGGGGCGTCCGATGGGGGTCGACGGGGAAGGAATCGTGCCCTTTCCCCTTCCGTCCCTCTTGGTCGACCGGGGGAAGCTGTCGGAGGCGGTGGGGAGCCGGCCGTGGACCGCACTGGCCGTCCCCGGCGCCGTGACCGACCGGACGTTGATGTTGCTCGCCCAGTGCGGGTGTTCCTTTCCCCTGGTCCTTTCCTCCCCCACCCACGCCTTTTTCTCCCTTCCTTCGCTGCGCGCCTTTCTGCGGGGGGGCGGAGAGGTCCGTTACCTCGAACGTCCCCGCCTGGTCGGCGTCGCGGTAAATCCCGTCTCCCCGGAAGGGGATGCCTTCGATCCCCGGGAGATGAAGATGCGGATCGCCCGCGCATGCCATCCCGTGCCGGTGACGGATGTGATCCGGGACGGGATCGATGGGGGGTGGGTTGGTGTTCCTTGACGAGCAGACGAAACAACACCTGCTGTGGGCGGATGTCCTCAGGGGATTTCATCCGCGGACGCCGATGGGGAGGGCGGCCTGGAAGCGGCTTGCCCCTTTCCTCCCCGGCCAGGAGCGGGAGTGGGCGGAAGTTTTGGCGGAACAGGAACGGCTCCGGCGGGAGGCGGAAAGGGATCCCGACTGGGGGCGCGGGATCGATGCCTGTCTGTCCCGGGTTCCCGATGTGCTCCCCCTTTTTCCCCTCCTGCGCGGGAGACAATCCCCGGGCATCTCCGGCTGGTTTCAGCTGAAGGGATTTTTGTGGCAGGTGAAGGCCCTGGGGGAGCGCCTCGCGGAAAAGGGGCTCCAATCCCTTTTGTCGGATGTGGACCAAGACCTTTGCCAGACCCTTCTTCACCGGCTCAATCCGGATTCTCCCCTCACCCCCTCCTTTTCCCTCGCACCCGCCTTCGATGAACGGCTCGGCATTCTCCGCGGGCAGCTGGAACGGCTGGATCGCGAAATCCGGGAGGAGCGGGAGGCGCTGGTCCGGGAAATCGCGGAGGCATACGGGGTCCGCCCCAACCGGTGGGGGGAATGGGTGGTGGACCGCCGGTCCGATGCCTCCCGCCGGATGGCGGAGGACCGCCGCCTCCTCTTGGTGCGGGAGAGTGCCTTCGACCGCGTGTTCGTCCCGGCGCTGTCCCCGGAAGGGGAAAGGCGGAAGAAAGAGCGGGCCGAACTGGAAGCCCGGATCGAAGCGGTGGAGGGGGAGGTGATGCAGAGGCTGGCGGCGGAGTTCGCTCCCCATGTTCCCGCCCTGGAAAGGGCTGCGGAGGCGGTGGCCCGGTTCGATCTGCAGTGGAGCCGGATGGAGGCCGCCCGAAGATGGGGAGGCTGCCGCCCCCGGTTGTCCAAAGGTTCCATCCGGGTTTCCGGGGGAGTGCATCCGGCGGTGGCCGAACGGCTGCGGAAGGAAGGGTGCCGCTTCACACCGGTGGACATCCGGGTGGACAAAGGGGCGACGGTGATCGTCGGTCCCAACATGGGAGGAAAGACGATGGCCCTTAGAACCCTGGGGCTGATCGTCGCTTTGGCGCAGCACGGATTTTTCGTCCCCGCCGCCCGTTGCGAGATGCCCCTGGTTTCCTTCGTTTCCGGAGTGATGGGCGACGGCCAGGACGCCAGGGAGGGGCTCAGCACCTTCGGGGCGGAGGTGAAGCGGGTGGCGGAATGGTTCGGGAAAAAAGGGGGGCTTCTCCTGATCGACGAGATTGGCCGCGGGACCAACCCGGTGGAGGGGGCGGCCCTGTCGGCGGCGGTGACCGCCCGTCTCGCCCGGTCCGACCATTGGGCGGTCCATGTCACCCATTACGGGGAAGTGTTGGAGGTGGCGGGGATTCGCAGGTATCGGACGGCCGGGTTGAGGGAGGAGGGGGGAAACCGGGAGGATTGGACGGGGGACGACTGGTCTTCCCGGATGGATTTTCGCCTGATCCCCCTGGCCGAGGGGGAGGGAGTTCCCCGCCAGGCGCTTTGGATCGCCGAGGCGATGGGAATGCCCCGGGAGATCGTGGAGGATGCCCGGCGGCGGATCGCGGGGGAATCGGGGAACGCTGAGGGATCGAGCGATGGAAGGAAGCGGGCGGAAAGACCGAAGGCGCCGGAAAAGGGGTGACGGGCACGCCTCACAAGGGTGCGCACCTTGTCCGACAGAGAAGTTTCAGGGGTTTTTGGAGCGACGATTCATCGCGGGAGGTGGGAATGCGTGGAGGGGAAACTGCGGCTCGATCCCGGGCAGATTGCCCGGGCCCGGCGGGCGGCGGCGGAAATCGCCGCCGATGTGGATCGGTTTATCGCCGATCGCACGACGGTCGCCGTGGAGCGAACCGTCCTGCGCCTGATGGGGATTGACGGGGTGGATGCCGAGGGGGTTCCCCTGCCCAATGTTCTGGTGGACCGGATCCGGGAGTCGGGGGGAATCGGGATCGGAGCGGCACCCTGGGTGATCAACGCCATGCTTCACACCGGGGCCAGTCCCCAGGAAGTGGCGGAAGGGGTGGCGGACGGCTCCCTCGACCTGGCCCGCATTCCCTGGGCCGGCCGTGAAGCGATTCGCACCAAGGGGAAGGAATTGGCCGAGGCCGGCCTGGGCCTCATCGAACGGAACCGGCGGGAGCGGGAGGAGAGGATTCGCCGGCTGGGCGAGGGAAAACAGCCCTACCTTTATGTGATCGTGGCCACCGGCGACATTTACGAGGACGCCGTCCAAGGGAAGGCGGCGGCGCGGCAGGGGGCCGACATCATCGCCGTGATCCGCAGCACGGGGCAAAGCCTGCTCGACTACGTCCCCTACGGGGCGACCCGGGAAGGTTACGGCGGGACCTTCGCCACCCAGGAGAATTTCCGGATCATGCGCCGGGCCCTGGATGAAGCCGGCGAAGAGACGGGAAGATATATCCGCCTCTGCAACTACTGTTCCGGCCTCTGCATGCCGGAGATCGCCGCCATGGGGGCCCTGGAACGGTTGGATGTGATGCTGAACGACGCCCTCTACGGCATTTTGTTTCGGGACATCAACATGCAGCGGACCCTGATCGACCAGTCCTTTTCCCGGATGATCAACGCCTATGCCGGCATCATCATCAACACCGGGGAGGACAACTATCTGACCACCGCCGACGCCGTGGAAGCGGCCCACACGGTGCTGGCTTCCCAGTTCATCAATGAGCAGCTGGCCCTGCTGTCCGGCCTGCCTCCGGAGCAGATGGGACTGGGGCACGCCTTTGAGATGGACCCGGACCTGGAGGACGGGCTGCTGATGGAGATCGCCCAGGCCCAGCTGGTCCGTCAGATTTTTCCCGACGCCCCCCTCAAATACATGCCCCCCACCAAGCACATGACCGGAAACATCTTCAAGGGGCATGTCCAGGATGCGATGTTCAACCTGGTCGGCATCCTGACGGGACAGGGGATTCAGCTCCTGGGGATGATGACCGAAGCGATGCACACTCCCCATATCCACGACCGGAAGCTGGCCATCGAATCGGCCCAATACATCTTCAACAATGCCCGCCATTTGGGGGAGGAAGTGCGGTTCCGGCCCGGGGGGCGCATCGAGCGCCGCGCCCGGGAGGTCTTGGACAAAGCCGTCGCCATGCTGGAGGAAGTCCGGAGGATCGGCCTGTTTCGGGCCATCGAGCGGGGCCTGTTTGCCGACGTGAAGCGGGCCTTCGACGGCGGGCGTGGACTGGAGGGGGTTGTGGAGAAGGAGGACGGTTACTACAACCCCTTTGAGGAGGCGCTCAGGGAGCGGCTCGGACTTCCCGGAAGGGGGGATGAAGTCGATGGACGTGGATCTCACCCGCGTGAAACCCTACGGGGACACGATGAATGACGGCATGGTCCAGCTCGGTTTTTCCCTCCCGGTTCCCTGCGGGGAGGAGGCCCGGGAGGCGGCCCGCCGGCTGGCCGCCAAGATGGGCCTGGAGGAGCCGCAGGTGTATCACATGGCCGATCTGGGCGAGGGGTTCACCTACTTTATCGTTTACGGGAAGTGCATTCATACCGTGGATTTTACCGCCATCCGCGTGCCCAAGGTGGACGCGCCGACGATGGATTTTTACGAGATCAACCGGTTCATCCGGGAACGGATCGGACGCAAGGTGGTGGTCTTGGGCGCCTGTACGGGAACCGACGCCCACACGGTGGGCATCGACGCCATTATGAACATGAAGGGGTACAAGGGGGAATACGGACTGGAGCGGTATCCGGAGATCGAAGCCTTCAACCTGGGGAGCCAGGTGCCCAACGAGGAACTGGTGGCCAAGGCCCTGGAACTGAACGCCGACGCGCTCCTCGTCTCCCAGGTGGTGACCCAGAAGGGGGTCCACATCACCAATCTGACGGAACTGGTGGAACTCGTGGAGGCCGAGGGGATGCGCGATCGGCTGATCCTGGTGTGCGGCGGTCCCCGGATCGATCACGAACTGGCCCTGGAGCTGGGTTACGATGCCGGCTTCGGACCCGGCACCCTTCCGCCGGAGGTGGCTTCCTTCATCGTACAGGAGCTGGCCCGGCGGCTTGAGCAGGGGCGCATCGGAGCCTGAGGCATCAAAGGTTTCCCGGGCGGGAGGCGGAGGAGGTGCCGCTGACCGCGACGGGGGCGGGAAGCAGACACTCAAGCAAGGAAACCGGAGCGGAAATCCGCTCCGGTTTTTTTTCTTTGCTTCCGCGAAAAATCGCGGGTCCCCTCTTGGATGCAAATCAACCTGGCTCAGGTCACCCGCCCGGTTCGAATATTGAATACTCGCGGCCTTTGTATTACATTACAATCGGACGGTGTTTATTAAATCTACAAGACATATACTTTGATATTCAATATTATACAGATATTTACAAACCTCCAATCTCCTAGAAACTCGGCCGATGGATTGGACACCGCACAAAAAATTTAGGGCTGGGGCTGGATTCATGGAGCAGACAGTCAACACAACTGTCCGGCTTTCCCGCAAGGAGAAATATCGGAAAAACAGGACCTACCATCCGATCGTTTGGTTTTTGATCGTCGGAACCGCCGTAACCCGCGTCGCCTCATTCATGAGCCTTCCGTTTCTGGCCATTCATCTTTCCGACAACCTCCATCTGAATTCCTCCATGATCGGCATCATCCTCGGCATGAGCGGCTTGACGGGTGCCCTGGGGGGCTTTTTCGGGGGGTACCTGTCGGACCGGTGGGGGCGCAGGCCGATCATGCTGATCGCCTTTGCGGCTTGGACCGGGGTTTTTTTCGGTTTCTGGCTCGCGGAACAGCCGCTTCACTTTTTGGTTCTGAACGGATTGAACGGCCTTTGCCGCTCGTTTTTCGAACCGACCTCCCAGGCCTTGATGGCCGATGTGTCGCGCCCCGAACAGCGCCTCCGCATCTTCAATTTGCGTTACGTCGCCATCAATGTGGGCATGGTGGTCGGCCCGGTGATTGGCTCCTATCTGTATTATCTCGTCGGCACCCAGGTTTTTCTTTACACCGGAACGGTGTATGCGATATACCTGTTCTTCCTTTTCAGGATCCTGCTCAAATATCGCCGGGATGCGGCCAAGCGCGGCGGCGAGCACATTCTTTTTTCCGAATGTCTGGCGGTGATCCGGCGGGATCAGGCCCTGGGGTATTTCGTACTGGCCGGGATTCTGTTTTTTACCGTATACGCCCAAATCGATTCTTCCCTGCCGATTTTTCTCGCGCAATTGGGAAAGAGCCAGCTGTATCCCGCCCTGCTCGCCATCAATGCGGGAATCGTGGTGCTGTTTCAGTATTTCGTTTCCCGGTGGACCGAAAAAAAGAGCATTCTGACGAGCCTGCTGGTCGGAAACTCCTTTGTGATATTTGGATTTTTCACCTTCGCGGCCGGTGAGGAACCCTCCGTTTTCATCACGGGAATCATCCTGATCACCTTCGGGGAGATTCTGATTTTTCCCGTATCCAGCCTGTTTATCGACCGGCTGGCGGACGATCGGCTGCGCGGGACCTATTATGGCGCCAACCAGTTTTCCCAGTTGGGGCTGTTTCTGGGGCCGCTGATTGGCGGGTGGCTGCTGGAGGTTGTCGGCGGGCGCAATCTGTGGTGGCTGATGGTGCTGGCCACCCTTTACATCACCTGGTTTTACGCCCTGGGATACCGGAAGTACGCGCGCAAAAAGGGTTACAACCTGGTGGACGTCATCCGGCGCGTGCTGGTGGATCTGCGCATGATGGCGCTGTTCAAAGCGCTGGCTAAATCCGTTCCGATCTTGACGCTGATTGTCCTGTCGGTCCTTCTTTCCTATCGATTCTTTGAAGCTCGGCTGGAAGCCCCGCCAAGAACCCAGACGGTTCAGGTCCAAATCTCTCCGGAAGCCAATCTGTTCGAGATCGGAAAACAATTGGAGAACAAACAGCTGATTCACAATTACATCCTGTTTCCGCTCTATGCCACGGGTTATTCGCTCTTCAAGCAGGTGTACATACAGCCCGGCGTGTACCAGATTCCGCGGGAGATGGGCCTGGAGGAAATCATGCGCACGCTCTCCAAAGGCACCTACCAGGTGGTGATTCCGGAGGGGGCCACGGTTTCCGACATCGCGGACATTCTTTCCTATTACGGCGTCCCGAAGGAAGAGTTTTTACGGGCCGCCAACAGGAAGGATTATCCCTTCGATTTTGTCCAACAGATTCCGGATCACCGTCCCTACCGCCTGGAAGGGTATCTGCAGCCGGGGAAATATGAATTCCGCGTCGACGCATCGGCGAAGGAGATCGTCGAGACCATGCTGTACCGCTTTGACGAGATGCTCGACGAAAAAACCCGAAAAAAATTGGAAAAAGGGAATCTCAGCATCGACCAGTGGGTGATCGTCTCCTCCCTGATTGAACAGGTGGAGCCCCATCCGTCCAACCGCCCCTATGTGGCCCGTCTCATGTATGATCGATTGAATCGGGGGCAGAAATTGGGAATCTGGTCGATTCCCCAACCCTATTCGCGGATCAAGCGCTATTACACGTCCTTGTATCCGGGCCTTCCTCCCGGTCCGATCAACAATCCGGGGAAGGATGCCCTGCAGTCGGCGATCAACCCCGCGGACAGGCAATCTCCCCCGCAGGAATAAAGGCCGAGACCCGGAAGGTTCTCGGCCTTCTTGTTCCGGAAGGGAGGAAAAGTTTTACAAATATCGAAATCATTATAATAATCCGTCTAACCCATGGAGGATGGACGGCCGCCCTGAGCAAAGGGGGTTTGTCCCGCGGAAGGCGTTTGTTTTCCGCAGGAACACCTTTTAAAGGAGCGAGGGTTTCGTGAAACGGGAAAAACTGTGGCGACGCATCGGTGCGTGGACGGTCATCTTCCTGCTGGGATTCGGACTGACCGTTCCGGCCGGAATTGCCGGGAATGTGATCGCTCAGCCGAATCCCGTCTCCACCGGCAGCGGCGAGGAGCCCTCCGTGGTCCGGGTGGCCGTGGCGGATCGGGCGGACCTGGAACGGCTGATAGCCGGTGGAACCGACGTGACCGAATATGTCCGCCGGACGCAGGAAGGAATCGAAGTGGACGTGGTGGTGACGCCCAGCCAGTTAAAAAAGCTGGAGAAGCAAGGGGTTCGCGTGGTTGAAACCCTGTATACTCCCTCTGAATGGCGCGCGCGGGTGAAGGAGAGGGAGGAGGCTCTGGCCGAAAAAAGGGCGGTGACGGCCGCCGCCGACACCGTAAAGATCCTGCGGGCGGATTACTTTGAGAACGACACGGGCGCCTTCCTCTCGGTGGAGGCCAAGGCCGGTTCCGGAGAGATCCCCGAAGTGATTCTCACCGCCCGGTGGGACAAAGGTCCCGGCACCCCGCCCGGTTCCGGTGGAGAGGCGACGATGGAGCGGTTTACCGACGCGGGAGTTTACATGTACCACCGGATGTTGGTGCCGGTCTCCCACCGGCCGTCGTCCGTGCAGGTGACGAGCAGCCAAGGAGGCGTTGCCGAGGCGAAGGTGAGGGAATGGCCGGGGAAAGGGCCGAAAAAACCCTCTCCCCACTACGTGAAGGATTTCATCAGCCACTACATGACTCCCACCGAAGCGATGGAGCGGATCGAGCGCCTGGCGCGGGAATATCCGCACTTGGCGGAGATCATCGAATTGCCCTATAAAACCAACGGATACCGGAGAAAAGCCCAGGCCGTGCTGGGCAGCCGGGATGACAACAAAGTGGTGATCACCTCCCGGGCCTGGGGGCACGAAGGCGGCAACCGGCTCGCGGTTGAAGCCGTCCATCCCGAAAAGCCCAATCATCCCCTCACCGTCCGGGTGAAGGATGATCTCATCACCGTGGAGCTGGCCACCGACGCCTCCGGCTCACCGGTCAGCAGCGCCGCGGAGGTGGCCGCCGCTTTGAATGACCAGGCGGGCCGGTGGGTGACGGCCCACACCTATCGGGGCAATCCGGGCGGCGGCCGGGTGGAGCCCCAGGAGGCGACGCCCCTGTCGGATCACCTGGAGGCCCCGGACCATGTTTCCCGGGATCCCTTCACCGTCAAGGCGATCCGCATCGGAAAGCACCGGGACGGTTCCCGGACGGGGGTGCTGGCATACGCCCAGGAGCACGCCCGGGAATGGGTGACGCCCTTGGTGGCGGTGGAGACGGCGGAGCGAATGCTCCGCAATTACGCCCACGACAAGGAAACGCGGAAGCTGGTCGACAACCTCGATATCTTCATCATCCCCTCCGTCAATCCGGACGGCGCCCATTACAGTTTCTACGATTACAACATGCAGCGGAAAAACATGGCGAATCATTGCGGTGAAGAGCGGTCCGATCCCGGGTTGCGCAACCAGTGGGGGGTGGATGTCAATCGGAATTACGCGGTCGGTTCCTTCTTCGACGGATTTAGCGGCGCCTCCGGTGATTGCCTGAGTCAGGTGTACGCCGGCCCGGGAGAGTTGTCGGAACCGGAGAGCCGGAACGTGATTGCGCTCGTCGATCGGCATCCGAACATCAAGTTTGCCATGAACATTCACAGCTACGGCGGCTATTTCATGTGGTCCCCCGGCGCGTACAAGCCGGATGGGCGGGAAACGCTCAAGCGGTCGGACCCGGGAGAAGAGGCCTTCTTCTGGGCTGCTTCGGAGCGCATATTGGCCGCGATCCGGGAGCATCGGGGCACGGTGATCCTTCCCGGCCAAACCGGTCCGGTGGTGGATGTTCTCTATTCCGCAGCGGGCAACTCGGCGGACCAGCTGTGGTATGAAAAGGGGATCTTCGCCTGGAATTTTGAAGTGGGGGCCGACCGATGGGATCCGGAGGCGAAGCGTTGGCGGTCCGTCGGCTTCCAACCCCCATTTTCCGAAGGACATGAAGAGGCGATGGAATTCAGCGACGGATTGATCGAACTTTTCCGCGTGGCCCTGGACTACGGAAAGGATAAAAAACCCCCCAAGACCCGGACGGTTCCCCGTCCCGGAGTCCATAAGGGGCCGGTCGAAGTCCGTTTTGAATCGAGCGAGCCGGTGACCATCTACTATACGCTGGACGGCAGCCGGCCCACCTTCCGATCGGCCAAGCTGAAAGCCGCCGGCTTGCGGGAAGGGGCGGAGACCCTCAGGATCGACAAGACGACCACCATCCGGTGGTTCGCCGTGGACATGGCCGGAAACATCGAGAATCGCTACGATCCGGACGGCAAAGGGAACAACGACCGGCGGGCCACCTACATCATCCGAAAATAGAGGGAAACGGGGCGGAATCCATCGATTCCGCCCCGTCGCCTTGAATCAGGGGTTTTCGATCTTTTTCCAGTCGGTGTGGGGATGTTCGTAGCTGAGCCGCTCATAGGTTTCGAAGCTGTTGTAACCGCCGCGCTTGAGGCTGTAACTCTGCTTGAAGGAGATCACCCGCCACTTTCCGCCCACATTTCTCACTTTCACCATGTAATCCTTTTTGTCCGCCTCGCGGTAGATCAGGTAGGTTTTCAGCCCGGGCTGGATGTGAGGATCCTGGGGTGATTCGGTGATGAAGATGGCGGAATTGGAAGGGCGGATTTTCCGGGTTTCCTCCACGCGCCACCTCAGGTCCTCCGCCTTCTTTTGATCCTGCAGCATGGCTGCGGCCCGTTCCAGGTCTCCCTGGACCCAGACGGCCTTGTAAAACTGGACCGCGGCCTGCTCCGCGTCGGAGAGGTCATTGGACTTGCATCCCGTCCACAGGAAAACCGCCGTTAAGATCAACCAAACAGCAGACCAAGGATTCCTCAATATGGACCACCTCGCCAAAAAACTCCCGCACCGGGAAGAGCGACATTCTGTCTCTGTAGTTTGTGGACCCGCACGGATTTTCATGCGCCGGGGCGCTCGCCGCCGCAGAATCGGACCCATCTGGGGCCGGTCGGGAAATCCCCTTCGAAAGCCTTTTTCTTCCTTCCCCTCGACAAGAATCCGAAATCCGAGTACGATGAAAAGGGTTTCATTTCGGAGGAAGAAAAAATGAATGAATGACCACTCATTTTGTGGTATAATTTGTTGCAAACGCGACGTTTTTGAAAAAGCAGAATGAACCGTCTTCGGGGCAAGGCCCTGCGGAATGTTCGGGATTCCTTTTGAGGAAACCTTGAGAAGGCAGATCCGAAATCTCCTCCGGTCTGTGCGATCCCGCATAACGCGTGAAAGGAGTGACACCGGTGTCTCTCTTGGAAGTGATCAACCTCATCGCATTTCTTCTGATCGCGGGATATGCCGTATATCTGTTCGCTTACGTGGTGTACAGCCGGTACACCTTTATCCGCCTCGGAAAACCGGCCAATCTGAAAAAGGATCTGAAGAACCGGCTGAACGAGGTGCTTGTGAACGTTTTCGGCCAGCGCAAACTGCTCAAGGACAAGAAGAGCGGGATCATGCACGTGGTCATGTTTTACGGTTTCATCATCATTCAATTCGGAGCGATCGACCTGTTTATCAAAGGGTTGGCGCCGGGTTACCACCTGCCGGTTCCGGCTTATCCGGTGTTCACCCTCCTGCAGGAGATCACGGTTTTTGCCGTTTTGCTGGCGGCCCTGTACGCCTATTACCGGCGGTTTATCGAGAAGCTGCCGCGGCTGAAACGGGGATGGAAAGCGGGACTGGTGATCTGGTTCCTCACCTCGTTGATGCTTTCCATCCTGCTGTCCGCCGCCTTTGAACAGCTGTGGCTGGGACATGAAGCCTCCTGGGCGACGCCGGTTTCCTCCCTGATCGCGGCGCCCTTTGCTCCCTGGTTGTCCGAGGAGGCGGCGGGGGTGCTCTTCTATGTGTTCTGGTGGGCCCATGCCCTGATCCTGTTCACCTTCCTGGTGTACGTGCCGCAGTCGAAGCACTTCCACCTGATCGTGGCGCCCATCAACACCTTCCTGAAGCGGCAGGGCCCCCCGGCCAAGCCGTCCCTCATCGATTTTGAGGATGAGTCGGCCACCTCTTACGGGGCGGGCAAGATCGAGGATTTTGATCAGAAGCAGCTGATCGATCTGTATGCCTGCGTGGAATGCGGACGCTGCACCAGCGTCTGTCCTGCCGCCGGAACCGGGAAGATGCTGTCGCCGATGGACCTGATCGTGAAGATGCGGGATCACCTGACCGCCAAAGGAGCGGCCATCACTTCCCGTTCGCCCTGGGTGCCCGCCTTCGCCTTCAGCGGAGCCAACCAGGCCGCCCTGGGAGTGGAAGTGACCCGGGAGGAGGACGGCTCCTACAATTATCCGATCAAACTGGTCGGCGATGTGATCACCGAAACGGAATTGTGGGCCTGCACCACCTGCCGGAACTGCGAAGAGGCTTGCCCGGTGATGAACGAGCATGTGGAAAAGATCATCGACATGCGGCGTTACCTGGTTCTGACCGAAGGTGAGATGCCCGCCGAGGCGGCCCGCACCTTCCAGAACATCGAGCGTCAGGGCAACCCCTGGGGAATCAGCAAGAAGGACCGCTACAATTGGACGGAGGATCTGGATGTTCCCGTTCCGACGGTGAAGGAACAGAAGGATTTCGAATACCTGCTCTGGGTCGGTTCGATGGGCTCCTACGACAACCGGAGCCAGAAAGTCACCCGCGCCCTGGTGCGCCTCCTGCACCATGCGGGGGTCAAGTTCGCCACCCTCGGCAAAAAGGAGAAAAACTCCGGGGACACGGCCCGGCGCATGGGGAACGAGTTCCTGTTCCAGCAATTGGCGATGGACAACATCCAGCAGTTTGAAAAATATAATGTGAAGAAAATCATCACCCTGGATCCCCACGCCTACAATGTCTTCAAGAACGAATATCCCGACCTGGGATTCGAGGCGGAGGTTTACCACCATACCCAAATTTTGGCGAAGCTGATCCGGGAGGGGCGGATCCGTCCGACCAAAGAGGTGAAGGAGCGGGTCACCTATCACGATTCCTGCTACCTGGGCCGCTACAACGACGAGTACGATGCGCCCCGGTTCATTCTGCAGTCGATCCCCGGCATCGAGCTGGTGGAAATGGAGCGCAACCGCGAAAACGCCATGTGCTGCGGCGCCGGTGGCGGCATGATGTGGATGGAGGAAAGGGAGGGCGTAAGGGTCAACACGGCCCGGACGAAACAGGCTCTTGCCGTCCGTCCCAGCCTGATCGGCAGCGCCTGCCCCTACTGCCTCACCATGCTGAGCGACGGCACCAAGGCGATGGAAGTGGAAGACCAGGTCAAGACGATGGATGTGGCCGAGGTGTTGGAGATGGCCGTCGACTTCGACGACCAGGCGGAACAGGCGGAAGGGGTTCACTGATCCTCCTTTCCGCCCGGCCGCACAAGCTCCCCGAAGGCAGAAGCCTCGGGGAGTTTTTTGATTGTGGTTCGCGTTTGTGCATAACGTTGGGATCTTTTATCCGTTCCGAACATAAAGGCGCACGTCCGCCGCGGAGGGGGTGGACGTGCGCTTTTCATTGATTTCTATAAACAGCGCCATCCGCGATCAGCTGCTTTTGCAGCTCCTTTACGTCAATTTCCTTCGGGATGGCATTTTGCGTCAAAGCGAGGGCTGCGGCGGATCCCGGCCAAGAAGATTTCCCTCGGGATTTCATCTTTTTTTAAGGAAGGGATTCCGTTGCGGGCGCAGTTGAACCGGTACGAACCATCCGGATTGTTCGGGGCGGCTTTGATGCAGATCACCCGTTTCATGATCCGGCCGTTTTCCGGTGAGTGCCGATCCCGAAATAGGGAAAAAGTCATCGAAAACGCCAAGGGCGGCAAACCGCCCGACACGGCCACGCCTTACCTTAATTTCGCCTTCCTGGGCGGGCTGATGTTTTGATCGGCTTTGTGCTGCTCAAATTCCGCAAGGTGAAGGCAGATCTCCATTTCTCGAAGGGGTCATCGCACGGGAGCGGGCGCCGGTCCGCTCCTTTTTCATGGGAATTACGGGGGCGCGTCGTAGCTTAAGTTCGTCCGACATATCCATGCGGCAATGTTTCCCCGGGACGCATCTTTTCGTGCAGGCGAAAAATTGCGCCCTTTGGGGGAATCCTCCCGGGGAACGGTTGCGCGAAGGAAGGCGGAGGAATTATGATGGAAATAGCTTCCCATTCCGCGGATCAAGAGGGGTTTTTCTGGTAGCGCATCTTGAATGGAATTTGAACATTGCCGCGATTTCGCGAACAATCCATGGGAGATGAATCGTTTTGGTGAATCGACCCTTTTCCGTGTTCATGGTGCTGCTCCTTTTCGCCGCGATTCCGACGGCTTTTGCCGAGGACGGCCGGGGGACGGAGGTGGAAGACGAGGCAGGCCCTGCGGGAACCGGTGCGGGAAACCTCGGGAACGGGGCGGAGGAAATTCTTGACGACGGCGATTCAGCGGGGTTTGACGGAGAAATCTTTCCGCCCCGAAACGAAGATGCCGGCGCCGCCGGCGAGGCGAACGGAAATGAAGAGAGCAGGGGCGAGGAAGAACCGGGAGACGGCAAGGATGACGGAGAGAAAGCCGTTCCCGGGCTGATCGTCAGCGCGGGGATCGGTTACACGATCGTGGACGGGGAACGGGATTACACGGTGAGCATCGATGCGCTTCTTCCGTATGAAAAGTCAGCCGACGGAAAATTTGAGATTCTTCTGGACGGGCGGAAACCGGTGGAATGGGACTGGGAGGACGGAGCGGGCGGACTGAACGCTTCGGCGTCCTTTAAGGTGGACAAGCCGGGTACATACGAAGCTTTCGTAAGATTTAAAGGAAATGTGGACGGCAGAGAGGTCGTCCTGGAGGCCGGGAAAACCGTCCGGTTTCCCGGAAGGAACTATCGCCTCGAAGTCACCTATGACGGAAAGCGGACCTTCGGCGGAAAGCTGTCGGGCGTGAAGGAAGCGAAGGGGACCTGGTTCATCGGGGTTTATGATCACCGCAGGGAGGACCGGTTGCTGGAGGAACATTGTTCCGATTCCTTCTCCTCCCTTGCGCATGCGCACACTTTCAAGAAGCTGAAGCCGGGAACCTATGATGTGTTGGTGACCTTTGGCGGCGTGGCTGACGGCATCGAGGTGGGCGCCACCGGCATTCTGAGAGGGGTGGAGATCAAGGGGGACGGCACCGGCAAGATCCGGGTTTCGGACCAATCCCCCTCAAAGGCGGCCGACGATCCCGGCAAAGGGGAAAAAATCATCGGAGGCGCCAAGGGAGGCGCGCTGCCGAAGACGGGCACCCCTTATCCCTTCTTCCTTTTGTCGGGGTGGTTGATGCTCTCGGCCGGACTTGTCCTCATGATCCGAAGGATTCGGCGAACCTGAGTCGGGCGCACTTCCTCACCACCTTCTGCGCGGGGTGGGCCCTTTTTTATTGGCAGCCGGATGACGCGGCGTTTTGAGATAGGACCGGGGTGGAACCGGGCTCCGGAAGGCTCGAAACCGGAGGATTCCGGATGTGCGGGGATTGTCGTCCCCGACGGAAGGGCCGCCTTCGGCGCGGGTTTCCGGAGAAGGGGCGCCGCTCCGATGCGGGTCCTGCGGACGGTTGCGGAATCCCGCCGGACCCGATATCATGAAAATGGACTGATGTGGCCGTTTTTCAGCGCAATTCGCCCACGAGGAGCGGTTTCATCTCATGGGACGGAGACAGGGAAATGCCCACGGGAGGAGGAAAGCGGACGTGGTTGTCCGTTCGGTCGCCATCGCGCTGATCGTCATCGGGGCTTCCATGCTCCTCTACAACGGGTATCAATGGTGGGATCAGATCCGCGTGGCGGTGCATGATCCGGAACTGGCGATGTCGATCGCGGACAACTGGGATGACCGGAACTGGCAGAAGCCCCTCAAGCAGGGGGTGGATACCGACTGGAAGCCGGAGATCGGCGAGGAGATCGGCCAGTTGATCATCCCCCGGATCGGGGCGATCCTTCCCATCATCGAGGGGACCGACGAGGAGGAGTTGGCCAAGGGGGTCGGCCATTACGTGGGATGGGGAACCGTGCTTCCCGGGGAGACGGGACATGCGGTCCTCTCCGGACACCGGGACACGGTATTTCGCCGGGCCGGGGAATTGAAGGACGGTGACCGGCTGTACGTGAAGATGAAGGACGGGAACGTCTACACCTATCAGATTCGCAAGCGCTGGATCACCCACGCGGAGGACCGGACGGTGATTGTGCCCAAAAAGGAGCCGATTTTGACGCTGACCACCTGCTATCCCTTCGATTACGTCGGGAATGCGCCGGACCGTTACATCATCCAGTCCGAACTGATCGAGGTGCGCACACCCGCGGCGAATCAACGTCTCAAATAGAAGATGGGATCTTGTGACAGGAGCGGCCCGTCCGCTCCTGTTCGCGTTTCGGAAAAGAAGGCGCCACCTCCGGCGGGGAGTGGCGCCGTTTGCCTTGCAAATGGGATTTCCCGCCTGCCTGCTCCGCGGATGAATGCCAGAAATAACCCGGTTGTCAAAAGAATATTCAAAGGATATGCTAAAAGGGAAGCGTTTTCTTTTTGCACGGAACCCGAGCGAGCGCTCGATAAGGTTTTCGCGCAACATATACGGAGGTGACAGCCTGTGGCGGAAACGGTGGTATTGGGCGGTGCCCGCACCCCCTTTGGCAAGTTCGGCGGAGCGCTGAAGGATCTGCCCGCCGTGGAGCTGGGCGGGATCGCCATCCGGGAGGCCCTGAACCGGTCGAAAGTCCCGGACGATCAGGTGGATGAAGTGATCATGGGCATGGTGTTGCAGGGCGGGGCCGGACAGATTCCTTCCCGTCAGGCGGCCCGTCGGGCGGGTCTTCCCTGGGAAGTGCAGACGGAGACGATCAACAAGGTGTGCGCCTCGGGCCTGAGAAGCGCCACCCTCGCCGATCAGGTGATCCGCGCCGGCGATGCGGACGTGGTGGTGGCCGGCGGGATGGAGAGCATGAGCAACGCCCCCTATATCGTTCCCGGCGCTCGCTGGGGGCAGCGGATGGGGGACGGGAAGTTCATCGACCTGATGATCCACGACGGGTTGTGGTGCGCCTTTGACGGGGTGCACATGGTGGTGCACGGAAGCAATGTGGCGGCCGAGTACGCGGTGAGCCGGGAAGAGCAGGACGAGTGGGCCCTGCGCAGTCACCGGAGGGCCATCGCCGCCATCGATTCCGGCAAGTTGGCGGAAGAGATCGTCCCGGTGACGGTGAAGTCCCGCAAGAAAGAGGTGGTGGTGGATCAGGACGAATCCCCCCGCCGGGACACTAGTCTGGAAAAGCTGGCATCCCTTCCCCCGGTTTTCCTGAAGGACGGATCGATTACCGCCGGCAACGCTCCGGGGGTGAACGACGGGGCGGCGGCCTTGGTGCTCGCCTCCGCCAAGAAAGCGGAAGAGCTGGGCGTAAGGCCGATGGCGCGCATTCTCGGACACGCCGCCGTGGGGATGGAGGCCCGCTATTTCCCGATCACTCCGGCCTATGCGGTGAAAAAGCTCCTGAAAAAACACGATCTGACCATCGATGACATCGATCTGTTCGAAGTGAACGAAGCCTTCGCCGCCGTCACCCTGACCAACGGGAAAATCCTCGGTTGGGACCAAGAGAAAGTAAACGTGAACGGCGGTGCGGTGGCCCTGGGTCACCCGATCGGAGCCAGCGGCGCCCGCATTTTGCTGACGCTCATCTACGAGCTGCGTCGCCGCGGCGGCGGACTGGGGGTGGCCGCCATCTGCAGCGGGGCCGCCCAGGGCGACGCCGTCCTGGTCCGGGTGGATTGACATTTCCCGGGAAATAAAACATCCGAGGAGGTTGATCCGATGGAGATTCGCCGATTCAGCGTCATCGGAGCCGGTCAAATGGGAAGCGGCATCGCCCAGGTGGCGGCCCAGGCCGGAATGGAAGTGGTGATGCACGACCTGGAGGAGGAACGGGTCCAAAGGGGACTCCGCGGAATCGAGAAAAACCTGAAGCGGTCGGTGGACAAGGGGCGGATCGCGGAGGAGGAAATGACGCAGGTCCTGAACCGGATCCGCACGACGACGGATCTGAAGGAGGCGGCCGAACATGCGGACATCGTGGTGGAGGCCGTCGTCGAAAACATGTCCGTGAAGCAGGAGGTGTTCCGGAAACTGGACGAATGGTGCCCGGAACACGCCATCCTGGCCAGCAACACCTCTTCCCTTCCGATCACGGAGATCGCCGCCGTGACGAAGCGGCCGGAAAAGGTGATCGGGATGCACTTCATGAATCCGGTGCCGGTGATGAAGCTGGTGGAAGTGATCCGGGGCCTGGCCACCGCCGACGAGGTGTATGCGGAGGTGGAGGCCCTGGCGCGGAGGATGGGCAAGACCCCGGTGGAAGTGAAGGATTTCCCCGGCTTTGTCTCCAACCGGGTCCTGATGCCGATGATCAACGAGGCCATTTATGCGGTCTATGAGGGGGTAGCCACCCCGGAAGCGGTGGATGAGGTGATGAAGCTGGGGATGAATCATCCGATGGGGCCCCTCACCCTGGCCGATTTCATCGGGTTGGACACCTGCCTCTACATCATGGAGACCCTGTATGAAGGGTTCGGCGATCCCAAGTACCGGCCCTGTCCCCTTCTCCGCAAATATGTGAAGGCGGGTTGGTTGGGCCGCAAGACGGGACGCGGATTTTACGTGTACGATTCGTGACCCGTCGCTTGCCCCTTGAAGAGACGGTCAGGCCGGCGGTCGGACGAGGAGGATGTTTCATGGAATTCACCTTTACTCACGAGCAGGAAATGATGCGCCGGATGGTCCGGGATTTCGCCCGGGATCGGATCGCCCCGGCCGTCAAGGAGATGGATGAAGAGGACAAATTTCCCCGGGCGGTCATCGACGAGATGGCCAAGCTCGGATTGATGGGCATTCCCATTCCGGAAAAGTGGGGCGGAGCGGGAGCCGATTTCATCTCCTACATCCTGGCCCTGGAGGAGATTTCCCGCGTCAGCGCCACCGTGGGCGTGATCGTCGCCGTCCACACCTCGGTGGGGACGTTCCCCATCCTGCGCTACGGGACCGAAGAGCAGAAGAAGAAATACGTCACCCGCCTGGCCCGCGGGGAATATCTGGGCGCCTTCGCCCTGACCGAACCCCACGCAGGCTCCAACGCGGCGGCGATCCGGACCCGGGCCACGAGGGTCGGGGACAAGTACATTTTGGACGGAAGCAAAATATTCATCACCAACGCGAATGAGGCGGACGTGTACATCACCTTTGCCGTCACCGATCCGGACAAGGGAACGAAAGGCATCACCGCCTTTATCGTGGAAAAGGACACCCCCGGGTTTTCCGTCGGGAAAAAGGAGAAAAAGATGGGGCTCGGCGGCTCCAACACCTCCGAGTTGATTTTCGAGCGGGCGGAGGTTCCCGTCGAAAACCGCCTCGGGGAAGAAGGCCAGGGATATGAAATCGCCCTGTCCAACCTGGCCGGCGGGCGAATCGGCATCGGGGCCCAGGCCCTCGGCATCGCGGCGGCGGCGCTGGAACAGGCCACGGCCTACGCCAAGGAACGGGAGCAGTTCGGCAAACCGATCGCCGCGCAGCAGGCGATCCAGTTCAAACTGGCCGACATGGCCACGCGGGTGGAGGCGGCCCGTCTCCTGGTCTACCGGGCCGCCTGGCTCCGGCAGCAGGGACATCCCTGCAAGAAGGAGGCGGCGATGGCCAAGATGTTTGCCTCCGACACGGCCATGGCCATCGCCACCGAAGCGGTCCAGATCTTCGGCGGATACGGATACACCCGGGAATACCCGGTGGAGCGGTTCTTCCGGGATGCCAAGATCACCCAGATCTATGAGGGAACCAACGAGATCCAGCGGATTGTCATCGCCGGGGAACTGCTGAAGGGGCGGTAAGAGAGAATACGGAACCGGTGACCGCCGGTTGCGGGAGTGGAGAGAAACCGACGGGGAACGGAAGACCATCCCAGGGCCCCGAGGTCCGGGAAAAAGGGAACTCTCCGGATGAAAGAGCGGGGGAGAGGCGGGAATGTGCGCCCGGCTCCTCCCGGTCCGGGGATTTTGCGCGAAAACCTTTGACGGGAGCGATGGCCATGGAGTTTCGATTGAGCGAAGAACATGAAATGATGCGGAAAATGGTCCGGGAGTTCGCGGAAAAGGAAGTGGCTCCCACCGCCGCGGAGCGGGACGAGAAGGAGGAATTCGACCGGTCCCTCTTCGACAAGATGGCGGAGCTGGGGCTGACGGGAATTCCCTGGCCGGAGGAGGAGGGGGGCGTCGGCGCCGACTATCTGAGCTATGTGATCGCGGTGGAGGAGTTGTCCCGGGTGGATGCTTCCGTCGGCGTCACCCTGTCCGCCCACATCTCCCTCGCCAGCTGGCCGATTCACAAATTCGGGACGGCGGAGCAGAAACAGCGCTTCCTGCGTCCCCTGGCGGAGGGGAAAAAATTGGGCGCCTTCGGCCTGACGGAGCCGGGATCCGGCTCGGATGCGGCCGGGATGCGGACCACCGCCGTTCGGGACGGGGATTCCTACGTGCTGAACGGGAGCAAAATTTTTATCACCAACGGCGGGGAGGCGGAAATCTACGTCGTCTTCGCCCTCACCGACCCGGAAAAGAAACACCGCGGAATCACCGCCTTCATCGTGGAAAAGGGAACGCCGGGATTCTCCTTCGGGAAGAAAGAGCAAAAGCTGGGCATCCGGTCTTCTCCCACGCTGGAAATCCTCTTTGACAACTGCCGGATTCCCGCCGAAAACCGTTTGGGCGAAGAGGGCGAAGGTTTCAAAATCGCCATGATGACCCTGGACGGCGGGCGGAACGGCATCGCCGCCCAGGCGGTGGGGATCGCTCAGGGCGCCTTCGATGCGGCCCTCGCCTACGCCAAGGAGCGGGAGCAGTTCGGCAAACCGATCGCCGCACAACAGGCGATCCAGTTCAAACTGGCCGACATGGCCACCCGGATTGAAGCGTCCCGCCTGCTCACCTACCAGGCGGCATGGCTGGAAAGCCGGGGGCTTCCCTACGGAAAGGCGTCGGCGATGGCGAAGCTGTTCGCCGGGGATACCGCCATGGATGTGACCATCGAGGCGGTGCAGATCTTCGGAGGATACGGTTACACCCGGGAGTATCCGGTGGAGCGGATGATGCGGGATGCCAAGATCACGCAAATCTACGAAGGCACCAACGAGATTCAGCGGCTGGTGATCGCCCGCCACCTGCTGAAGGATTGAGGGGGTATCGCCTTGGAGGAGCTGGTCAAGGGTGTCCTGCGAAGAGACCGGCGGAGCATCGCCAGGGCCATCACCCTGATCGAGGGGGCTTCCGACGAGTCGGACGCGCTGGCGGAAGCCCTGTACCCCCATACGGGAAAGGCTTATGTGGTGGGCGTCACCGGGCCGCCGGGGGCCGGAAAAAGCACGCTGCTGAACCGGCTGATCGCCCACTTGCGGGGCGAGGGACTGACGGTGGGCGTGATCGCCGTCGATCCCACCAGCCCTTTCTCCGGCGGAGCCCTGCTGGGGGACCGGGTGCGGATGACGGAGCACGCCGTGGATGAGGGCGTCTTCATCCGCAGCATGGGCACCCGCGGCCACCTGGGCGGGCTGGCGGCTGCCACCCAGGACGCGGTGCGGGTGCTGGACGCCGCCGGTTATGACATCATCCTGGTGGAGACGGTGGGGGTCGGCCAGACGGAACTGACGATCATGGAGCTGGCGGACACGGTGGTCCTGGTGCTCACGCCGGGGGCGGGAGATATCGTGCAGGTGTGGAAAGCGGGAATCATGGAAATCGCCGATCTGTTTCTGGTGAACAAGGCCGACCGGGACGGGGCCCGGAAATTGATCGCCGATCTGGAGGAAATGCTGGATCTGGCCGGAAAGATGGCCTGGCGTCCGCCGGTGATTCCCACCGTCGCCACCGAACGGCGGGGAATCGACGAGCTGTGGCGGCAGCTCCAACGGCACCAAACCCACCTGAAGGAGAGCGGGGAAGGGGCGGCCCGCCGCCTGGGCCACCTGCGCCGGGAGGTGCGGAGGCGGATGGAACACCGGCTGCGGCAGCGCCTTTCGGAACTGATGGATGAGCCCGCCTTCCGGGAAGATCTGGACCGGCTCCACCGCAGGGAAGAGGTGCCCCACCGGCTGGTTCGCAAATGGCTCGCCCGCCTGTTGGCCGGGGAAAGGGGGGGATCGTCGTGAACCAGCGCGGCAAACCGATTCCGTCTCTCATCAAGAATCAGCGGCTGGTCGAACAGCGGCGGCGGCAGATCGTCCAGGGGGCCGTCGACCTGTTCGTCCGCAAGGGTTTTCACAAGACGACCACCCGGGAAATCGCCCGGGCCTGCGGTCTCAGCATCGGCACGATGTACGAATATATCCAGACCAAGGAGGATGTCCTCTACCTGGTCTGCGACTATATCCATTCCGAACTGGAGCGGAGGCTGACCGAGGCCATCCGCGAAGAGGACTCCGGCCGGGAGAGCCTGAAGAAGGCGATCGCCCAGCTGTTCCGCGTCATGGGGGAGATGTCCGATTACGTCCTTCTGATCTACCAGGAGACCAAGTCGCTCCCGAAGGAGACGATGAAATATGTCCTTAAGAAGGAAGAGGAGATCACCGGCCATTTTGAGCGGATCCTGGAAAAGGGAATCCGGGACGGCACCCTCTCCCTCTCCCCCTCCTCGGTCAAGCTGATGGCCCACAACATCATGGTGATGGGACAGATGTGGACCTTCCGCCGCTGGGTCCTGGCCCGGCATTACAGCCTGGAAGAATATACACGGCTCCAGACGGCGCTGTTGCTGCGCGATCTGAGTTTGGACGAAGGAGGCGGATGAGTGTGGAGGCGGAGATCTACCGAACGAAACACACGGTGCGTTTCGTGACCGCCGCCAGCCTGTTTGACGGCCACGACGCGTCGATCAACCTGTTCCGGCGCCTGCTGCAGGCTTCGGGCGCCGAAGTGATTCACCTGGGACACAACCGCTCCGTGGACGAAATCGTCGAAGCGGCCATCCAGGAAGATGTTCAGGGAATTGCCGTCTCTTCCTATCAGGGAGGGCACATCGAGTTTTTCAAATATATGATCGACCTGCTCAAGGAGCGGGGAGCGTCCCACATCAAGGTCTTCGGCGGAGGGGGCGGCGTCATCGTTCCCCGGGAAATCCGCGAGCTGGAGGCCTACGGCGTGGCCAAGATCTTCTCGCCGGAGGACGGGCGGAGGATGGGGCTCCAGGGGATGATCAACCACATGCTCCGCGAAACCGATTTCCCCACCGTCAACAAAATCACTTGGGAGGCGGACCGCCTCGCCGAAGGGGATCGCCGCGCCATCGCCCGGCTGATCACCCTGGCGGAGCGGGCGGCCGGCGGCGATCTGCCGGAAAAGGTGGATATCCTTGGGGCCCTGGAGGAGAAGGCACCGGAACGGGACAAGGTGCCGGTGCTGGGGATCACCGGAACCGGGGGTGCGGGGAAGAGCTCCCTGACCGATGAACTGGTCCTGCGCTTTCTGGAGGATTTTTCGGACAAAAAAGTGGCCGTCCTTTCGGTGGACCCCTCCAAGCAGAAGACGGGCGGCGCCCTCCTGGGAGACCGCATCCGGATGAACGCCGTGCATCATCCCCGGGTATACATGCGCAGTCTGGCCACGCGGCGCACCCGCTCGGAGCTGAGCGCGGGGATTCGAGAAGCCATTTCAATCGTGAAGCGGGCCGGCTACGATTTCATCATCGTGGAGACCAGCGGAATCGGTCAGGGGGACGCCGCGATCGTGGAGGTGAGCGACATCTCCCTCTACGTGATGACCGCCGAGTACGGCGCCCCCTCCCAGCTGGAAAAGATTGAGATGCTGGATTTTGCCGACCTGGTGGCGATCAACAAGTTTGACCGGAAGGGTTCCGAAGACGCGCTGCGGGACGTGCGCAAACAGTACAAGCGGAACCACCGGCTCTTCGACGTTCCCGATGAGCGGCTGCCGATCTACGGTACGATGGCCAACCGCTTCCACGATCCCGGGGTGAACCGGCTGTACCGGGCGGTGATCGACAAAATCAATGAAAAGATGGGACTCGGCTGGGTCTCCTCCCTTCCGGAGGAGACGCGTTCCCCGGGCATCCACCACATCATTCCCCCGGAGCGTTCCAACTATTTGCGGGAAATCGCCCAAACGGTCCGGGAATACCGCCGGGAGGTGGAGGAACAATCCCGGGTGGCCCGTCGGCTGTACCAGCTGAAGGGTGCCCGCGAATCCCTTGAGGGTTCCGCGCCGCAAGAGGTGATCGATTCGCTGGATCGGGAAATCGAAAGGGAATCGGCGCGGCTTGCCCCCGAAAACAAAAAGATCCTGGAAGAGTGGCCCGAGCTGAAGAAGCGGTATGCGCAGGATGAGTACGTCTACAAGGTGCGGGACCGGGAAATCCGCATGCCCCTCTTCACCGAAACCCTGGCCGGCAGCCGGATTCCCAAGGTGGCCCTGCCCCGCTTCGAAGACTGGGGCGACATCCTGCGCTGGTCCCTGCTGGAAAATGTGCCCGGCCGCTTCCCCTACACCGCCGGGGTGTATCCCCTGAAGCGGACGGATGAGGATCCCAAGCGCCAATTTGCCGGGGAAGGCACGCCGGAGCGGACCAATCGCCGATTCCACTATCTGTCCAAAAACGATACCGCCAAGCGTCTGTCCACCGCCTTCGATTCGGTGACTCTCTACGGGGAGGACCCCGATGAGCGGCCCGACATTTACGGGAAGGTGGGGGAATCCGGCGTCAGCATCTGCACCCTGGACGACATGAAAAAGTTGTTTGAGGGATTCGATCTGTGCGCCCCGAACACCAGCGTTTCGATGACCATCAACGGGCCGGCCCCCATCATCCTGGCGATGTATTTCAACACCGCCATCGACCAGCAGGTGGACAAATTCCGGAAGGAACACGGCCGGGAGCCTCTAGCGGAGGAATACGAGGAGATCAAGGAGCGCACCCTGCGCTCGGTGCGCGGCACGGTTCAGGCGGACATCCTGAAGGAGGACCAGGGGCAGAACACCTGCATCTTTTCCACGGAGTTCGCCCTGAAGATGATGGGAGACATCCAGGAATACTTCATCGAGCACGGCATCCGGAATTACTATTCCGTCAGCATTTCCGGATACCACATCGCCGAGGCCGGGGCCAATCCCATCACCCAATTGGCCTTCACCCTGGCCAATGCCTTCACCTATGTGGAGTACTACCGGAGCCGCGGGATGAAGGTGGACGATTTCGCCCCCAACTTTTCCTTCTTCTTCAGCAACGGGATGGATGCCGAGTATGCGGTGATCGGCCGGGTGGCCCGCAGGATCTGGGCGATCGCGATGAAGCGTCTCTACGGGGCGAACGAGCGGAGCCAGAAGCTGAAGTACCACATCCAGACCTCGGGACGCTCCCTCCACGCCCAGGAGGTGGACTTCAACGACATCCGGACCACCCTGCAGGCGCTGATGGCCATCTACGACCAGTGCAATTCCCTGCACACCAACGCCTATGACGAGGCGATCACCACGCCCACCGAAGAGTCGGTCCGCCGGGCGATGGCCATTCAGCTGATCATCACCAAGGAGCTGGGACTGGCCAAAAACGAGAACCCGCTGCAGGGATCCTTCATCATCGAGGAATTGACCGATCTGGTGGAGGAGGCCGTGCTCCGGGAATTCGAGCGGATCAGCGACCGCGGGGGCGTGCTCGGGGCGATGGAAATGATGTACCAGCGGAGCAAGATCCAGGAGGAATCGCTCCTCTACGAGACGAAGAAACATTCCGGAGAGCTGCCGATCATCGGCGTCAACACCTTCCTCAACCCCAATCCGCCGGAGGATGTGGAGCTGCCCCTCACCCGGGCGACCAAGGAGGAGAAGGATGCGCAGATCCGAAACCTGCGGGCGTTCCAGGAGCGCAACCGGGACAAGGCGCCGGCGGCCCTGGCCCGGCTGAAGCAGGTGGCCCGGGAGGGGGGCAACCTGTTCGCGGAACTGATGGAAACCGTCAAGGTGGCCAGCCTGGGTCAGATCACCTCCGCCCTTTACGAAGTGGGCGGCCGGTACCGGCGAAACATGTGATGGACGTCGGACGGACCGGATTCGGCAGGCGGCTGAGGCGGCCTCTTGCGGCGGGGGCTCCTCAGCCCTTTTTATGAAATCCGGTGTCGGCGGCGCCCGAAGCGGCCCGGGAACCCCGGCCAAGCGTTTGTCCGCCCTGGTTTCCGATCGGGGGAATATGGTTGACTTCCCACCTTTTTTGGATAAAATAGACCTACGTGAAACCGTTTGATCCAGGGTGAACCGGGTCATATAGGAAGGGGATGTGTCCGGCGTGAGCGAAAATCTGGCTGCCCAACTGACCGAAGAGGAATTGCGGGAAATGCCCATGGTGGATCTTGTCCACAAGATCCTGCAGAGCAAGGGAGAGCCGATGCTCTACCGGGATCTCCTTCAGGAGGTTGCCCGGTTGAAAGGATTTTCCGAAGAGGAAACGATGCGCTATATCGCCCAGCTGTACACGGAGATCAACATCGACGGCCGCTTTGTCTGCGTCGGCAGGAGCCTGTGGGGATTGAAGCATTGGTATCCCACCGAGCAGACCACCGATTCGGCCGTTGCCGGCAATATCAAAGACGATTTTGACGACGAGGACCTGGACGAGGAATTGTATGAGGAAGAGGAAGAAGCGCTGGATCAGGATGAATACGGGGGAAACGCCTTCGATGACGGTTTTGACGGGGATGACGTTTTCCCCGACGACGAGGACACCATGGTGAATGCCGACATGGAGGACGAGGAGGACAGTCTCTGACACTTTTTGGCGAAGGAGCGCCTCGACCCCTCCCTTGACAATTCCCCGCTCGACGAGGTAAACTACGAACTGGGCTGAAACTGGATTCGGGATATATCGGGTTAAAAAATGAGAGCCCCCTTTTTGAAGGAGGGCTCTTTTCGTTTTGCCATCATTCGGGGAATCCTGTTTTGTGGGGGGGTCTTTCATGACCAAATTCATCTTTGTGACCGGCGGGGTTGTTTCCTCTCTGGGAAAGGGGATCACCGCAGCCTCCTTGGGACGGTTGCTGAAAAACCGCAATCTGAAGGTGACCATCCAAAAATTCGATCCCTACATCAATGTGGACCCGGGAACCATGAGCCCCTATCAGCACGGAGAGGTTTTCGTCACCGACGACGGGGCGGAAACCGATCTGGACCTGGGCCACTACGAGCGGTTCATCGATATCAATCTGACCAAAAACAGCAACGTGACCACCGGCAAGATCTATTCGGCGGTGATCAACAAGGAACGGCGCGGCGATTACCTGGGGGCGACGGTGCAGGTGATTCCCCACATCACCAACGAAATCAAGGACCGTGTGTTTCGGGCGGCCCGGGAAACCCATCCCGATGTGGTGATCACCGAGATCGGCGGAACCGTCGGCGACATCGAGAGCCTGCCCTTCCTGGAGGCGATCCGCCAGATCAAAAACGACGTGGGCCGGGATCACGTCATGTACATCCACTGCACCCTGATCCCGAAATTGTCCGCCAGCGGCGAGCTGAAAACCAAGCCCACCCAGCACAGCGTCAAGGAACTGCGCAGCATCGGGATCCAGCCCAACGTGATCGTCTGCCGGACCGAGCATCCCCTGTCGGAAGATTTGAAGCGCAAGGTGGCCCTTTTCTGCGACATCGATCCGGAAGCGGTGATCGAGCTGAGGGATGCGGAGACGCTGTATGAAGTTCCCCTCATGCTGCAGCGGGAAGGACTGGACCGGATCGTGGTGAATCACCTGGGACTTGAATGCGGCGAGGCGGACATGACCGAGTGGCAGGAACTGGTCAACAAAGTGAAAAACCTGTCCAAAAAGACGACCATCGCCCTTGTCGGCAAGTACGTTTCCCTTCCCGACGCCTACATGAGCGTGGTGGAATCCCTGAAGCACGCCGGTTTCGCCAATGACGCGGACGTGGAGATCCGATGGGTCAATTCCGAGGACGTGACCGATGAAAACGCCGATCAATGGCTCGGCGAAGCCGACGGAATCCTCGTGCCCGGCGGATTTGGCGATCGGGGCATCGAGGGGAAAATTTCCGCCATCCGATATGCCAGGGAACGGCGCGTTCCCTTCCTGGGCATCTGCCTCGGCATGCAGATGACCTGTGTCGAAGGGGCGCGCCATCTGCTGGGGCTGGAGGGTGCCAACAGCACGGAGTTTGATGCGGACACCCCCCATCCCGTCATCGACATCCTGCCGGAACAGAAGGAGATCGAGGACATGGGCGGGACGATGCGCCTCGGCCTGTTCCCCTGCAAACTGCTTCCGGGAAGCCTGGCCCAGCGGGCCTACGGGAACGGTCTGGTATACGAGCGGCATCGCCACCGGTATGAATTCAACAACGAGTATCGCGAACAACTGGAACGGGTGGGTTACCGCTTTTCGGGAACCTCCCCGGACGGCCGGCTGATGGAGATCGTCGAACTGGAGGACCATCCGTGGTTTGTGGCCACCCAGTTCCACCCCGAATTCCGTTCCCGGCCGAACCGTCCGCACCCGCTGTTCCGGGATTTCATCGCCGCCGCCCTCAGGCAGCGTTCGGAACTGGTCCAAAATCCGATCAAGGCGTAAGAAGAGGCGAAGAAGGGGCGCCGCGGTCCCGCGCCGATCGGCGCCTTCCGGAGAAGGGGGCTCCCCTTTTTGGGAAGTCCCGCCTTTGGTCCGTTCGCCCCGCGAATCACCGCGGGGCGTTTTTTATTTACAAAAAATTCGTATTTCTCCCATGCAGGAAAACCTTGGGCAAACTCGAAGTATACAGATAGAAGGCTAGTTCGGCCGCTTTTTCTTTTCCGCGCGGACTTGCGCCCGGACGGAAAACGCCCCGTTTCGCCTGGGTATGGCACGGCGCAAGCGGCGGCTCCGGGGAGAGGTCGATCGGAGGAATTGGACCTTCTTCTTTTTAAAGGAGGGGTGTAGATGTCGCTGCAGGATAAAAAGGTTCTGGTGGTGGATGACCAGTACGGCATTCGCGTCCTGCTGAAAGAGGTGTTTTCAAAGGACGGTTTTTGTGTCTACCAGGCGGAAAACGGGCAAGTGGCGCTGGAGATGATCCAAAAGGTCCGTCCGGATCTGATCCTGTTGGACATGAAAATGCCGGGAATGGACGGGATCGAGTTTCTTCGCCGGCTTCAGGGCGTCCAGCCGATGCCCAAGGTGATCATGATGACGGCCTACGGGGAGCTGGACTTGGTTCAGGAAGCGACGAAACTGGGCGCCTTGGCCCATTTGACCAAGCCCTTTGATATCGTGCAACTGCGCTCGGAAGTGCTCAAGCAGCTGGTGTCGTAACACCGGTTTTTTCAGGAGATGGGGAGGGAACGGAATTGACCCGGTTGGAAGCGAAGATCCGCATTCGGCTCAGTCAGTCGGACGCCCATTACGGCGGCAATCTGGTGGACGGAGCGCGCATTTTGGCCCTGTTCGGCGATGTGGCCACCGAGCTCCTGATCCGTCACGACGGCGATGAGGGGCTTTTCGTCGCTTATGATTCGGTCGAGTTTTGCGCTCCGGTTTACGCCGGGGATTTTATCGAAGCGGTCGGTTGGCTGGAGAAAGTGGGCAACACGTCCCGGCGGATGCGCTTTGCCGCCTACAAGGTGATCGAGGCGGGCATCGATCCCAAGGTTCCTTCGGCCGCCCGGGTTCTGGAGGAGCCGATCCTGGTGACCCGGGCATCGGGAACCTGCGTCGTGCCCAAGGAACGTCAGCGGCGCTCGGGTGGAGGGGAATGAGATGGACAAGCTGATCATCACCGCGGCGCTGGTGGGAGCGGAAGTGACCCGGGAGGACACCCCCCATTTGCCCGTCACTCCGGAGGAGATCGGTCAGGCGGCGGCGGAGGCCCGGGAGGCGGGGGCGTCGATCGCCCACATCCACGTCCGGGACGCCGACGGAAAGCCCAGTCAGGACCGGGAACTGTACCGCCGGGCGATCGAGGAGATTCGCAAACGGTGTGACATCATCATACAAGTGTCTACAGGGGGAGCCGTCGGCATGACCGCCGAGGAGCGGCTTCAGCCCGTCGCGTTGCGTCCGGAAATGGCCACCTTGACGACGGGAACGGTCAATTTCGGGGACGGGGTGTTCCTCAACCCGCCGCGGGAAATTGAACATTTTGCGAAAGTGATGCAGGAATACGGCGTGCGCCCCGAATTCGAAATTTTCGATGTGGGAATGATCCGTAACGCCCTGTCTCTGGTGAAAAAGGGGCTGGTGACGGGTCACCTCCATTTCGACTTCGTCATGGGGGTGCCGGGGGGCATTCCGGCCACGGCGGAGAACCTGCTGCACCTCTTGAGACAACTGCCGGAGGGGGCGACGTGGACGGTGGCCGGCGTCGGGCGGGCGCAGCTGCCCATGGCGGTGTTGGGCATCGTCCTGGGCGGGCACGTCCGGGTGGGGCTGGAGGACAACATCTGGTACCGGAAGGGACAGCTGGCCACCAATGCCCAGCTGGTGGCCCGCGTGGTCCGCATCGCCCGGGAGATGGACCGGGACATCGCCACCCCCGATGAGGCCCGCCGCCTGTTGGGCCTGAGCGGGTAACCTGTTATTGGACCTTGTCTGCTCCAGTGATATAATGCAATGGGAAGATCCCGCACACATACCGACAGGGGGGTTTTTTGGATGCCGCTCGTACCGATGTCCCATTTTCTCCCGCGAGCCAAGCAGGAAGGATATGCCGTCGGTCAGTTCAATATCAACAACCTGGAGTTCACCCAAGCGATCACCGAGGCGGCCAAGGAAGAGCGTTCCCCGCTCATTTTCGGGGCGAGTGAAGGTGCCATCAAGTACATGGGGCTGAAGAACGTGGTCGCGCTGGCCCGGGCGGCCGCCGAGGAGTCCGGACTGCCCGTGGCGCTTCACCTGGACCACGGCAGCAGCTTTGAAATGGTGATGAAGTGCATCCGGGCCGGATTTTCGTCGGTGATGTTCGACGGGTCCCACTATCCCTTTGAGGAGAACCTCCGCCTGACGAAAAAAGTGGTGGAAGCCGCCCATGCCGTCGGCGTCTCCGTGGAAGGGGAGCTGGGCACCATCGGCGGTGTGGAGGACGATCTGAAGGTGGACGATGAGGATGCCCACCTCGCCGATCCGGAGGAGGCGATCCGCTTCTGGGAGGAGACCCGCGTCGATGCCTTGGCCATCGCGGTGGGAACCGCCCACGGCATGTACAAGGGCGAACCGAAGATCCGCTTTGACATCATCGAAAAGGTGAGCAAAAATATTGAAGCACCGATCGTTCTTCACGGCGGTTCCGGTGTGCCGGATGAATCGATCCGCCGATCGATTTCCCTCGGGGTGGGTAAAATCAATGTGAATACGGAAAATCAGGTGGCCTTCACCCAAAAGGTCCGTGCCCTTCTGGAGGAAAAGCCGGATCTGATCGACCCCCGGAAATATCTAGGCCCCGCCCGGGAAGCGATCAAAGAGGTGGTCAAGGAGAAAATGCGCCTTTTCGGCAGTTCCGGAAAGGCTTGAGGTGCGCCGCGTGAAAAGGCCTTGGCCCGCCTTTTCGCTCGAAGGCGCAGGAAGTGAATCCATTTCGCCGAACTTGCACAAGGAGGAGTCGCCGTGAAACTCTTCATCGATTCCGCAGATGTAAACGAAATCCGCGAAGCGCAATCCCTGGGGATCCTGTCGGGCGTCACCACCAACCCGACCCTGGTGGCCAAGACGGGCCGATCCTTCGTCGAGCTGCTCAAGGAGATTCTGGAGATCACCGAAGGGCCCGTCAGCGCCGAGGTGCTCTCCACGGACGCCGACGGCATGGTGAAGGAGGCGGAGCCCCTGGCCGCCCTGTCCGACCGGGTGACCATCAAGATTCCGATGACCTGGGAGGGGCTGAAGGCGGTTCATCGCCTGTCCCAGAAAGGCATTCCCACCAACGTCACCCTGGTGTTTTCCCCCAACCAGGCGCTGATGGCGGCCCGGGCGGGGGCGACCTTCGTCAGTCCCTTCGTCGGCCGGCTGGATGACATCAGCCACGACGGAACCCAGCTGATCCAACAAGTGGCCCACATCTTCTCCCTTCACGGCATCGACACGCAGATCATCGCCGCCAGCATCCGGCATCCCGTTCACGTCATCCAGGCGGCGGAAAGCGGCGCCCACATCGCCACGGTTCCCTTCAAGGTGATCAAGCAAATGGTGAACCATCCGCTGACCGACAAGGGCGTGGAACGGTTTTTGGCCGACTGGGAAAAAGCCCAGCGCGAAGCGGCCCGGGTTTGACGCCGGCAATAGGGATTGAGCGAAAGGAAGGGCGTTTTAATGGAAATCTTGAAGATCAAGGGTGGTCGTCCCTTGATCGGATCCATCCCGATCAGCGGAGCCAAAAACAGCGCTCTCGCCCTTCTTCCGGCCACACTGCTCGCCGAGACCCCTTGCACCATCGAGAATGTGCCGGACATCCGCGATGTGAAGATTTTCGTAAATCTCCTTCGGCAAATGGGCGCCGAAGTCGCGGCGGAGGGTTCGACCCTCCGCGTGGATGCGACCCGGGTGACCAACCGTCCGATGACCGACAGCGGAGTGCGGAGCCTGCGCGCCTCCTGTTACCTCATGGGGGCCCTGCTCGGCCGCTTCGGGGAAGCCGTTGTCGGTCTTCCGGGCGGCTGCCACCTCGGACCCCGGCCGATCGACCAGCACATCAAGGGCTTTGAAGCCCTGGGAGCGACCGTGTCCCAGCGGGACGGGGCGATCCATCTGAAAGCGCCCAGGCTGAAGGGGGCCCGCATCTATTTGGACGTGGTCAGTGTCGGCGCCACGATCAACATCATGTTGGCGGCGGTCTTCGCCGAAGGTTTGACCGTGATCGAAAACGCGGCGAAGGAGCCGGAAATCGTCGATGTGGCCACCTTCTTGAATGGAATGGGCGCCCGGATCAAAGGGGCGGGCACCGATGTGATCCGCATCCGCGGCACATCCCGTCTGGGCGGATGCCGCCATGCGATCATTCCCGACCGCATCGAGGCGGGAACCTACATGATCGCCGCCGCCGCGACGGGAGGAGAGGTGCGCCTGGATCAGGTGATTCCCCTCCATCTGGAACCGATCTCCGCCAAGCTGCGGGAGATGGGGGTTCCCGTGACGGAAGGGGACGAATCGGTCACGGTCAAAGGGACGAAAAACCTTCTCCCCGCGGACATCAAAACCCAGCCGTATCCGGGGTTCCCCACGGACCTTCAGCCCCCCTTCACCGTCCTCCTGACCCAGGCGGCGGGCACCAGCCTGGTGATTGAAAACGTCTTTGAAGGACGGCTGAGGCACACCCTGGAGTTGAACCGAATGGGCGCCCGGATCCGCACCGACGGTCGGATGGCGCTGATCGAGGGAGGCACGCCCCTGAACGGAATTCAGGTGAGGGCGGTGGACCTCCGGGCGGGGGCCGCCTTGGTGGTGGCCGGGCTGGTTGCGGAAGGAGAGACCGTCATCACCGACATCCATCACATCGACCGCGGATACGAGCAGATCGACGGGAAGCTGAGGCGGCTCGGCGCCGACGTGTGGCGGGAATAATCCCTCTTTTCATCCCTCCGCTTCTGTTTAATCCGCCATTCTTTACTCGCCACTTCCCCCCGAATTGTTGTAACATATTAAAAGAATGTGCCGTGCTATATTGCGCTCATATCATCATTGATCCTTGTTTGTCCGAGAATTCGCAGATTCTTTGCGGCTTTCGGATAAGCTGAAGAGCGGAGGGATGACACAATGGACCGGAGTCTGACCATGGAATTGGTGCGGGTGACGGAAGCCGCCGCCGTGTCTTCCGCCCGATGGATGGGTTTCGGAAAGAAGGACGAGGCGGATCAGGCGGCCACCACCGCAATGCGAAAGGTGTTCGACACCATTCCCATGAAGGGAACCGTGGTGATCGGCGAAGGGGAGATGGATGAAGCGCCCATGCTGTACATCGGCGAACAGCTGGGCTCGGGGGTCCCGCCCGAGGTGGATGTGGCCGTCGATCCCCTGGAGGGGACCAACATTGTGGCGAAGGGGCTGTGGAACGCCCTTTCCGTCGTGGCGGTCGCCGACCGGGGCAATCTGTTGCACGCCCCCGACATGTACATGGAGAAGCTGGCCGTGGGTCCCGGCGCGGCGGGACAGGTGGATCTCAACGCGCCGGTGGAGGACAATCTGAAGTCCGTGGCCCGGGCATTGGGGAAGGATATGGATGATTTGGTGGTGGTGATCCTCGACCGCCCGCGCCATGCCGAACTGATCGAGGAAGTGAGGCGATGCGGCGCCCGGATCAAACTGATTCCCGACGGAGACGTGGCTGCGGCCGTCAACACCGGCTTCCCCGACACGGGCGTGGATGTCCTGTACGGGATCGGCGGAGCACCCGAAGGCGTGTTGGCGGCGGTGGCCCTGAAATGTCTGGGTGGTGAAATTCAGGGCCGGTTGGTTCCCGAAAACGAGGAGCAGTGGTCCCGCTGCCGCGAGATGGGAATCGATGATCCAAAGAGGGTGCTGTTCATGGACGACCTCGTCAAGGGGGATGACGCCATCTTCGCCGCCACCGGAGTGACCGACGGAGAACTTCTCCGGGGGGTCCGCTACCGGGGGGATCTGGCCACCACCCACTCCCTGGTGATGAGGGCCAAGACGGGAACCGTCCGCTTCATTGAGGGAACTCACCGGCTGAAGAAAAAACCGAACCTGGTTTTGGAATGACGGCAAGAATAAGCCTTTGCACATCAGGATATGATGGATGTGAACTGATTCTGCAAGAATAGCGTGGTGAGTCAGCAATGGAGATCACGCTCAGCGATCTGGAAAACCGCCGTTTAACCGATTTGTACAAGTTGGCGAAGGAATACCAGATTCCCTATTACAGCCAAATGAAAAAGAAGGAATTGATTTTCGCAATTCTGAAGGCCCAGGCAGAACGGGACGGTCTCCTCTTCATGGAGGGAGTCCTGGACATTCTGCCCGAGGGCTACGGCTTTTTGCGGCCGATCAACTATCTTCCCTCCTCGGAGGACATCTACATCTCGGCTTCGCAGATCCGCCGGTTTGACCTGCGCCCCGGCGACCTGGTGTCCGGGAAGGTGCGCCCTCCGAAGGAGAATGAACGCTACTTCGGCCTGCTCCACGTCGAGGCGGTCAACGGGGAAGACCCCAATCTGGCTGCCGAACGGCTTCACTTTCCCGCCCTCACTCCCTTGTATCCCCAAAAGAAACTGACCCTGGAAACCACTCCGGACCGGCTCTCCACCCGCATCATGGATCTGATCGCCCCCGTCGGGCTGGGGCAGCGAGGCCTGATCGTCGCCCAGCCGAAGGCGGGAAAAACCATGCTGCTGAAGGAGATCGCCAACAGCATCGCCGAAAATTACCCCGAGATCGAGCTGTTTGTCCTCCTGATCGATGAGCGTCCGGAAGAAGTGACAGACATGCAGCGCTCGGTCAAGGCGGAAGTGGTCAGTTCCACCTTTGACGAGCTGCCGGAAAACCACATCAAGGTGGCGGAGCTGGTGTTGGAGAGGGCCCAGCGGTTGGTGGAGCACAAGCGGGACGTGGTGATCCTCCTGGACAGCATCACCCGGCTGGCCCGGGCCTACAACTTGGTCATGCCTCCGAGCGGCCGGACCCTTTCCGGCGGCATCGATCCCACCGCCTTCCACCGTCCGAAGCGCTTCTTCGGTGCGGCCCGGAACATCGAAGAGGGAGGCAGCCTCACCATCTTAGCCACGGCGCTGGTGGACACGGGTTCCCGGATGGACGACGTGATCTACGAGGAATTCAAGGGCACCGGGAACCTGGAGGTGCATCTGGACCGGCGGTTGGCCGAGCGAAGGATCTTCCCGGCCATCGACATCCGCCGTTCGGGAACGCGCCGGGAGGAGTTGCTCCTGTCCAAGGAGGAATTGGAGAAGCTGTGGATGCTTCGCCGTTCGATGTCGGATTCACCGGAATACACGGAGGCATTTATCAACAAACTGGCCAGCACCAAATCCAACGCGGAGTTTCTCGCCACCCTCGAAGCCCGTCCCCGGCGCTCCAGCACGGCTTCCTGATCATTCCGGAATTTGGGGCATAAAACGCCATCCCCCGCATAGAAATGGGGAGTGGAACGGAAATTCCGTTTCGTTCCGCCATATTTTGCCGTGCGGGGTGGTGAGATGGCAAGCAAGAAGGCGTTGGTCGCGTCGTCCCTGTCGCTGTGCACCGCTTCCTGGCTGGCGAGCGGTCAGGGACAAGCGGTCCATGCTGCCGACGACATCCAGGGGATGAACCCGTCCGGATGGAAAGATGAGCGGGTGGCCGAGGCGGTCCTGTATCAGTACTTAAGTCCCATTTCCAGCGTGGCGGAAGGCAATTTGGCGGCCGGAAAAGAGTCCAAACCGCTGACCTACAAGGTGAAGCGGGGAGACACCCTATACGGAATCGGAAAAAGGTACGGCGTGGACTACCGGAAATTGGCCGCCTACAACCGCATCAAGAATCCGAGACTGCTTCCGGTGGGCAAGGTGCTGAAGCTCCCCCTGAAGCGGAAATGGGTCCGCGTCAAAGAGGGGGAGACGCTGGAATCCCTCGCCGAGAAGCATAAGACCAGCAAAAAGATGCTGATCAAATTGAATCCGGATGTGGCCGCCGCCGGCTCGGTTTACACGGGCCAGGTCATCGCCGTTCCCAGTCCCGTCAAGGTGAAGGTGCCGAAGGCGGTCGCCCGCCCGGAAAGCAGGTCGAAACCAAAGGCGCGGGTCACTGCGTCGGCGTCCGGTGCGGCATCCTTCAGTTGGCCGGTCTGGGGGCAGATCACCAGCCGGTACGGGTGGAGAAACGGACGCATGCACAACGGGATCGACATCTGGAACGAGAAGCGGACCAGCAGCGTCATCCGCGCCTCCCTGGGCGGACGGGTCATCCAGGCCGGGTATTCGAACGGCTACGGCAATCTGGTCGTGGTGGACCACGGAAACGGCTGGGTTACCTATTACGCTCATTTGAGCCGGATCACCGTCAGCAAAGGGCAGGTGGTGAGCAAGGGGCAATCCCTCGGTTACATGGGCCAAACGGGCAACGCGACGGGGGTTCACCTTCATTTTGAGGTGCGTCGAAATGGTCGGCCCGTCAACCCGCTTTCCGTGCTTCCCTGAAGGCGGCCGATTTCGGTTCCGGCAGGCGGCAGTTCAAAGTGATTGCGCCGCTTCTCTCCTTTCCGGTTGCGGCGGGATGGTCTTCATGATATAATACTCTAGCGTGTCATACAGGAGTTATTTCCTTTGAGCTGCTGGAAAGAGGTGAATTGCGATGAAGGCGGCCATTCATCCGGAATACAAACTGACGACGGTTACCTGCGCCTGCGGGAACACCTTTGAAACGGGATCGACCAAAGAAAACATCCGCGTCGACATTTGCTCCGCTTGCCATCCCTTCTTCACCGGGGAGCAGAAGACGGTTTACAAGGGCGGACGGGTCGACCGGTTCAAGAAAAAGTACAACTTCAAATGAACGGCTGTTTTCTTGGCAAGCCTTAAGGGCTTGTTTTTTTATTGCTCGGGAAAAACCATGATTTTCCTGGCGCGCCTGTGCTACAATACCTGCGGGTGCCTTGCCGAGAGAGAAGGGGGAGGGGATGAGATGGCGCAAGCACCGGTGCAAATCCAGAAACAGGGCTGGATCGAGGTGATCTGCGGCGGCATGTTTTCCGGAAAGAGCGAGGAACTCATCCGCCGCGTCCGCCGCGCCCGGATCGCCAAGCAGCGGGTGTCCGCATTCAAGCCGGCGATCGACGACCGTTACCACAGCGAAGCGATCGCTTCCCACAACGGCGAGTTGATGGAGGCAAAGCCCGTCCAGAGGGCCGAGGAGATTTTGGACGCCGTATCGCCCGATTGCCAAGTGGTGGCCATCGATGAGGTGCAGTTTTTCGATGATGCCATCGTTGATGTTTGTCAGCACCTGGCCGACCGGGGAGTGCGCGTGATCTGCGCCGGATTGGACCAGGATTTCAGGGGCCGCCCCTTTGGACCGACTCCGGCTTTGCTGGCCGTGGCCGAATTTGTGACCAAGTTGCAGGCCATCTGTGTCCGCTGCGGGGGTCCGGCCAGCCGGACCCAGCGGATCGTCGACGGCAAACCCGTCAGGGAAGACGATCCGGTGATCCGCGTCGGCGCTTCCGAGCAGTATGAAGCCAGGTGTCGCCACTGTCACGAAGTGATCCGGCGGGAAACATTTCCGAGCAGCTTTTCCACCTCCTGACGCACACTAGGTGCAGGGAGGTGTTTGCCGTGCGGCTCAGGATGTGTCTTTTGGGGCTGTGCGCCTTGCTTTTTTTCGGAATGGCGGCGTGCCGGCCGGCCGATGAGGGACAGGCCGGGAGAAGTCCGCAGATGACCGCCCACCGTTTCAACCGGAATGACGGCTACAACGGGATGACCAATGCCAACCCGAATATGTGGGTGGGCGATTGGTACGCGCCCACCAAGACCGACGACGCCCGCCGGATGAAACGCATCATCCGCGGGATTCCGGGGGTGCGGAATGCGACGGTGACCTTTGTCGGCGGCCGGGTGTTTTTGGGAATTATTCCGGATTCCTCGATCGGAGCGGACCGTTATCCCGACCTGGTGCGGGAGGCGCGGGAACGGCTCCGGGCCGCCTTTCCCCGGTATGATTTCACCGTCACCGTCAATCCCCGTTCGCGTTTCCGTTTGCCGATGTGAGGGAAGGGCAATGAAAAGGGGGCCGAATCCGGCCCCGATTTGCAATCGATCCATTTTCCGGATGTTTTAAAAGTCCGGAAACACGTTGGCGAGCACACCCAGGGTGATATTGTAGGTGGCGTGCACCACCATGGCGGTGGACGTGTTGAACCGCATCCGGACCACCCCCAGGGCGAGACCCACCAGGAAGACGATCAGGGTGGAGAGGCTGAAGCCGTAATTGCTGTGCATCAGGGCGAACAAAAGCGAGGTGAGCAGCAGGCCGAAGCGCGGCTGAAGCGCTCCCCGAAACACGGTTTCCTCGCCGATGGCAGCGGCGAAGCCCAGGGTGAGGATGCCGGGGATCGTTTTGTACAAAGAGCCGAGCAATTGTTCCGTCAATTTCTCCACGTCCGGATCGACCAAGATCCCGAAAAAGGAAGCGATATATTCCAAACCGAGGGCGAGCACCACCAGCACCAGACCAATGCCCATCCCGAGGGCGACTTCCCGAACGGAAGGCTTGACGATGCCCAGGCGGGCGAGGGATTCACCCATTTTTCGCCGGGAAAGCCATCCCACTCCGATCAGACCGGTCAGCAGCATGGCGATGTCCTGGGTCCACAAATCGGAAATGGAAACCGGTTCATCCTCTATGGCGGCGATATTCTCCAAACCGATGCCCAGAATCGTCAGCAGTTCAAAAACAATCAGCGTCGACATGGACAGGGCAACGGTGTGCACCGGGTTTTCCGGATCGATGGGGATGAGTCGGGCGACCTGCCGCCTCATCGAAGGGATGAAAAATAACAGCCCCACCAGGGACGGCGCCCACATTGCGATTCCCAGCAAGCCAAAATTGATGTCCGGTTCCATCGTTTTCACAGGCATCAGGGATAGCAAGTTGACGAGCAATCCGGACAAAATCAAGCCCCCGTGAATCAGTCCGAGCAACAAAAAGCCGGCGACGGCAAATCCCCTTCCCAGCCGGGGGGCCTCGGGATATCTCCTGTCCTCGGCCATGTTGGCCAGCCACAAAATTAAAAGAAAAGGCAGAAATTGCAGCAGCATCACAATAGTGCTCTCCATGGATCGTTTCTCCTTTGATTGGATTTGCATTGCGGGGAGTTCTCTCTGTCGGGGGACTCCTTATGGTATTATAAATAAATGAATGTCTCCGTGAAAACCGGGATCGGAGATCCCTCGGAAAATCACTGGCGCATTGCACGGGAGTGACCCTGGTGTGTTGGAGCGATTAAAATCGATTTGTCAGCGTTATGAGGAGCTGAGCCGGCTGCTCTGCGATCCCGAAGTGATCGGTGATCCCGAGCGGCTTCGCAAGGTTTCCAAGGAGCAGGCGGATTTGGAGGAGATTTACCGGGCCGCCTGCGAATATCAGGGTGTCTTGGATCAGTTGGCCGAGGCTCGCTCCATGCTGGAAGAAAAACTGGACAGCGAAACGCGCGATTGGATCCGGGATGAGATGGAGGAGCTGTCCGGGCGGAAGAAGCAATTGGAGGAGCGCATCCGCCTCTTGCTGCTTCCCAAGGACCCCAACGACGAAAAGAACGTGATCGTGGAGATCCGGGCGGCGGCCGGCGGGGAAGAGGCGGCTCTTTTTGCCGCCGACCTGTTTCGGATGTATACCCGCTACGCCGAAAGGCAAGGTTGGAAAACGGAGATCATGGACGCAAATTCCACGGGTCTGGGCGGTTTCAAGGAAGTGATTTTTTCCGTTCAGGGGCGGGGAGCCTACAGCCGGCTCAAGTTTGAAAGCGGAGCCCACCGGGTGCAGCGGGTGCCCGCCACCGAATCGGGCGGACGGATCCACACGTCGACGGCGACGGTGGCCGTGCTTCCCGAAGCGGAAGAGGTGGATGTGGAAATCAACGAGAAGGATCTTCGCATCGACACCTTCTGCTCCAGCGGCCCGGGCGGACAGAGCGTCAACACCACCAAGTCCGCCGTCCGCATCACCCATCTGCCGACGGGAATCGTCGTCTCCTGTCAGGACGAAAAATCCCAGATCAAGAACCGGGAAAAGGCGATGCGCGTGCTTCGCGCCCGCCTCTTGGACAAGAAGCGGCGGGAAGAACAGGCCAAGGTGGCGGATGCCCGCAAGAGTCAGGTGGGGACGGGGGACCGCAGCGAGCGGATCCGAACCTATAATTTTCCCCAAAGCCGGGTGACGGACCATCGCATCGGCCTCACGCTGCACAAACTGGATCTGGTGCTGGACGGGGAGCTGGATGAAATCATCGACGCCCTGATTTTGAATGAACAGGCGGAGCTTTTGAAAAAGGCGGAGTAACCTTCGGCGCCGTACCTGATTCCATCGGGAAATGAGGGAGTCCATTGGAGACCAAGCCGCTGAAGACCGTCGGAGAAGCCTATCGCTGGGCTTTTTCTTTTTTGCAGAAGCGGGGGTGCGATCAAGCCCTCTTTGAAGCGGAACTTCTCTTGCGCCACCTTTTGGGCAGGGATCGGACCCGTTTTTTTGCCGGAATGGAAGATCCCTTTCCGGAGGATCGGCTGCCGACATTTCGAAAGTGGCTGAATCGGCGGGCGGCCGGGGAACCGGTCCAGTATATTCTCCGGGAACAGGAGTTTTACGGAAGGCCCTTCAAGGTGACCCCCGCCGTCTTGATTCCGCGTCCCGAAACGGAGATTTTGGCGGAGAATGTGATGCGCGAAGCGGACCGGATCGGGGGCGGCCGCCCCCTGTCCGTCTGCGATGTGGGGACGGGCAGCGGCGCCTTGGCCGTCACACTGGCGGCGGAACGCCCCCGATGGGTCGTCTTTGCGACGGACATCTCTTCCGCGGCGCTGGCGGTGGCCCGGGAGAACGCCCGGCGCAACGGTGTGGAGGAGCGGATCCGCTTTCTCCGGGGAAAGTGGCTGGAGCCCCTTAGGCAGGGCGGAGACCGGGTCGATGTGGTGGTTTCCAACCCCCCCTACATCCCTTCAAAGGAGATCGCCGCTCTGAAGCGGGAAGTGAGGGATTTCGAGCCGCGGCTGGCCCTGGATGGGGGCGAAGACGGGCTGGATGCCTACCGACGGATCATCGAACAAATCCCGGATGTGCTCCGCTTGCCCGGCCTGGTCGCCTTTGAGGTGGGGATGGGGCAAAGCCGGCACGTCGCCGGAATGCTGGAAAGCATGCCGCTATCGGTTTCCGTCTCCATCGTTCCCGATCTGGCGGGAATCGAGCGGGTGGTTTTGGGGAGGATCGGTCCCCGAGGCCTCTAAATATTTGATGCGGTGTGATTAAACCTCCGGCGGCCTGTCCATACTGGTGGATGGGATTTCATTTTTTGGACTGCCGCGAGGAGGTTTGCCCGATGAAGCTTCGAACTTATCTGTTGGTTGTGGCCGCCGCCGTCAGCCTGCTTGGAATCCGTATGATGAGCGCGGACGATTTGCCGATCGCCTCCACCGCTCAGGCAACCCCTTCGTCCCCGTCCGTTCAGCTGGAGATTCCCGAGGAGGCGATCCGCCTGCGGATTCTGGCGAACAGCGATGCTCCCCGGGACCAGTGGCTGAAACGGCAGGTGAGGGACGCCGTCCTGCGGGAGATGGAGAGCTGGGTGCACCAGCCGGAGAACATCGGCGAAGCCCGCCGCCTGATCAAGAGCCGCTTGCCGCGGTTTCAGGCGATCGCCGAGGAAACCGTGCGCCGAAACGGCTTTGATGATCCCGTCAGGGTGGATTACGGCAAGGTGCCCTTTCCGACCAAATTGTACGGGAACCGGGTGTATCCCGCCGGCGAGTACGAGGCCCTCCGAATCGTGATCGGGCGGGGGGAGGGAGGAAACTGGTGGTGCGTGCTGTTTCCCCCTCTCTGCTTCATCGACATGGAGAGCGGCGACGCCCTTTCCGCCCGGGAAGGAGGCAGGATGACCGCCAGCGCCTACACGGCGCCTTCCGCTCCGGCGGAAAAGCCCCTGGAAGTGAGATTTTTCCTCCTGGATACCCTGGAGAAAGTGTTTGCCGGATGGAAGTGAGCCCCTCCGCCCCCTCCCGTTTGGCCAAGGGACAAGCCTGTGCCCCTCCGCCCCCGCGGACCGGAGGGGCCTTTTAGCTGCCGGGGCCGCCCGACGTGCAAAGGGGAAAAAGGCCTGCGGTTTTCGATCCAAAACGTGATAGAATGGTCTTCGGTGACCTTCGGGGGAAAGGAGAAGGTTTGGAAAGGAAATGAGCGGAGAGAAAACAGTGAAGCCGCCCAGTCCGGGCCGTGCCTGGGCGTACGTGTTGATCGGCGGGGCGCTGGAAATCGTTTGGGCGTCGGGCTTCAAGTACGATGAGGTGCCGGACCTCCTCGTCATTATTTCCCTTTTGGTCAGCTTCGATTTGATCATCCGGGCCGCCAGGGTTCTCCCGGTCGGAACCACCTACGCCGTTTTCACCGCGATCGGCACCGTCGGCACGGTGGTGGTCGAGGCGGTCGCCGAAGGGCGGATCGGGCCGCTGAAAGTGATCCTGCTCCTCCTTCTGCTTCTGTGCATCGTGGGTTTGAAGGTGACCGAAGGGGAGGGGGGACGCTGATGGACTGGTTGCTGCTGGTGATGGCCGGCCTGTTTGAGGTGGTCGGCGTGATCGGCCTCAAGCGGGTGTCCGAGCGGAACAATTGGACGAACAACATCCTCATGATCGGAGGATTTCTCGTCAGCTTCCGATTGCTACTGCAGGCGATGGAAACCATCTCCCTTTCCACCGCCTACGCGGTGTGGACGGGGATCGGAACCGTGGGCGGAGCGGTGGTGGGCATGATCTTTTTCAAGGAATCAAAGAAGCCCCTCCGCCTTCTGTGCATTCTGGGGATCGTCGTTTGCGTGGCTGCCCTGAGGTTTGTGGAATAGCCGACGCGCCCAAAGGGCGGTGCTCCGCGGATCCGGGCCGTTCACCCGTTCGGCTGGCTCGCTCGGCTGAGCGGGCTTTTTTTCAAAAAAATGAGTTCCGCGGTTCTGTCCAGCCCCTCTGCCTCATATCATAAAGGGACAAAGCCGAAAAGGGGGCGTGTCCCATGTTTGTGATCCGGACGGCCTCAAGCGGGGATGTTCCCGCCATTTTGCGGCTGCTTCAGGAAGCGGGCCTGCGGGGAGAGGGCGTGGACAAGCATCCGGACAGCTTTTGGGTGTTGGAGGAGATCGGAAACCCTCCCCGCATCGCGGGAACCCTCGGGATGGAGGTTTACGGGCGGACGGGGCTCCTCCGCTCCTTCGTCGTGGAGCGGGAGCGATGGAATCCGCAAGTGGGCGTCCGATTTTTCCTCCTGGCCCTGTCCGCCGCCCGGGAAAGGGGAATCGACGAACTGTATCTGGCCGCCCCGGGTTTTCTTCCCTTTTTTGAGGCGATCGGATTTACGGAGGTGGAGGAGGGCCAATTGCCCGAACCGATCCGCGAATTCAGCCATCTGAGGCGGGCGGCGGGGAGCGGAGAGGCGAGACTGATGCGGTGCCGCCTGCATCGGGTGTTCGACGCGAGGGAAGAGGCGCCCTCCCTTCGGCGAAACCCTGAGGGCAGGGGCAATTCCGCCGGCGGATGCGGACAGTGAGCTCCGGCCGGCTTTCTTTTGTCCCGAAAGCGAAGGGCGGCGGGCGGGAAATGGGAAAGCCCCGGGTCCCGCCGCTTCCTGTGGTATGATAAAGGGAAAAGATTTCGGGCAGGTGAGGACAAGTGGGCAAGACGGCGCTTCGGTGGCGAATCGGGCAACCTGCCGATGCGGAGGAGCTGAGGAAACATCCGGCGATCCGGGAAGCGGCCCGCATGCTCCGGGAGGGGAAGCTGGTGGCCTTTCCGACGGAAACGGTCTACGGTTTGGGCGCCGATGCCCGGTCGGAGGAGGCCGTCTCCAGAATCTTTGCCGCGAAGGGGAGGCCCGGGGACAATCCCCTCATCGTACATATCGGCCATCTCTGTCAATTGCGGGATTTGGTCGCGGAGCTCCCGCCGAAGGGGGAGTTGCTGGTCCGCCGCTTTTGGCCTGGACCGCTCACGCTGGTTCTTCCCCACAGGGGGACAGTGGTCCGGAAGGTGACCGCCGGACTGGAAACGGTGGGAGTGCGGATGCCCTCTCATCCGGTGGCGCTGGCGTTGCTTCAGGAAAGCGGCGTGCCGGTGGCCGCGCCCAGCGCCAACCGGTCGGGGCGTCCCAGCCCGACGGAGGCGGATCACGTTTGGGAGGATCTGGGGGAGGCAATCGACGGCCTTCTGGATGCGGGACCCACCGGAGTGGGCCTGGAATCCACGGTGGTGGACGTCACCGGCTCCGTCCCCCTGCTGCTGCGACCGGGGGGCGTCACCCTGGAGGAACTGCGGGAGGCGGTGGGAGAGGTGCGGGTGGATCCGGGACTGGAAGGCGATGACCATCCGCCCCGCTCGCCGGGAATGAAATACCGTCACTACGCCCCCGAAGGAGAGATGTGGCTGGTGGAGGGAAGCGGGGAAACGCTGGTCCGCCGCATCCGGGAATTGGCGGAGGATGCCCGGAGGGCCGGCCGGCGGGTGGGCATTCTCACCACCGAGGAAAACCTTTCCCGTTATCGGGCCGACCGGGTGGTGGCCCTGGGCCGAAGATCCGATCCGGAAAGCGTCGCCCGCAACCTGTACCGGGCGCTCCGGGAAATGGACCGGGCGGGGGTGGACTACATCCTGGCGGAAACCTTTCCTGCGGAAGGAATTTTCCGTTCGGTGATGAACCGCCTCCACAAGGCGGCCGGCGGACGGGTCATCCGCGCCGAAGGTCCGTGATTTCCTCGCACGGGGTCATCCCCGCGGGCGGGGCTCCATGACGTGCCGGTCCGTTTTTTTGAGGATTGGAAGGAGAGAAGGCCGATGAGGCGGCCGGCCTTCCGGGGACGACAAAAGGGGAGGGCCGGTGACCGGTGCGGCCGCCGCGCGAAAAAGCGCCCCCGGGAGATGGGGGCCAAGGCGAAGCGGTTTTCCAGCGGATTTTTTTCACGACGGCCGGGAGGGGTCTTTTCCGGGCGGCCAAAAGGGGCCGCGGCTGGATGTCGGTTTCAGTTCCGTTTCGGGAGGAGGGGGGCGAAGGGCCCGCGCCCATTGGGGGGCGCGGTTCTTTTTTTTTCCTTCGGAGCATATCCATATGCAGACAAGCCGGATGAGGGGGAAGGGTCATGGAGTTCACGTTGCCCCAGTGGGGACAGTTGATCACCTTAATCATGATGGCCTTCGCGCTCGGCATGGACGCCTTCTCCCTCGGGATCGGCCTGGGAATGAAAGGAATGGTGACGCAACAGTTGTTCGCGATGAGCGGCGCGATCGGCATCATGCACGTCCTGATGCCCTTGGCGGGCATGACCCTCGGGAGGAATATGAACGGCTTGGTCGGAGATGTGGCGGTATGGGTCGGCGGGGGTTTGTTATGTTTCCTGGGTGGGAATATGTTGTGGAGCAGCCTGCGGGAAGCAGGCGCGTCGACCGATTCCGTCACCAGCCTGTGGGGGATGCTTGTTTCCTCCTTCAGCGTCAGTTTGGATTCCCTGTCGGCGGGATTTTCCCTCGGCATGTTGTCCACGGACACTCCCCTGGCTTTGGGGTTGATGGGTTTCTTCGGCGGGATGATGGGAGGGTTGGGCATGGTGCTGGGGAAGTTCCTGGGGAGCTGGGCGGGCAACTACGGCGAGGCGTTGGGCGGATTGATCCTGATGCTTTTGGGCTTCAAATTCCTGCTGTGAGGTCCTGCCGATGAGTGAAGCGATCGCATACAGCACCCTTTCCGGCATGTCCACCCTGCTCGGGGCCCTCGTTGTGCTGAGGTTCGGTTCCCTGTCCCAGCGGGGGCTCTCCTTTTCCCTGGGGATGTCGGTGGGCGTCATGCTGACCGTCTCCCTGGGGAGCCTCCTTTCCACCGCTGTCCGCTACGGGAGTTGGGCCCACGTGATGTTGGGCATGTCCGCCGCCCTGTTGTTGATGATCCTCCTGCACCGCTTCGAAGGGAGGAATGGGGGCGGCGGAAAGCGCTCCACCTTTGCCCGGCTGGGTTTTCTCATGGTTTTGGCGATGGCGGCCCACAACGCGCCGGAGGGAGTGGCCATCGGCATCGGCTTTCACACCGAGCACCGGCTGGGAATTCTCCTGGCCCTGTCGATGGCGGTGCACAACGTGCCCGAGGGAATCGGAATGGCAGCTCCGCTGAAGGTTTCCGGCCACTCGCCCCTTCGCATTCTCCTTACGGCCGCCGCCACGGGAGGAATGCTTCCCCTGGGCGCCTGGATCGGCGAAGCGTTTTTGGCGGATCGGCCCGATGTGGTGTCCGCCGGACTGGTGTTCGCCATCACGACGATCCTGTGGGTGGCCACCCAGGAAGTGGGTCCCAGGGCATGGGAAATGGACCGGCGCGCGGCTTCCGCCGGGGCGATATTGGGGGTGCTTTTCATGTATATCATCGAAAGAATTCACGGATAATGGAGGAGCAAAGGGGGAGATGGACCCGGTGAAAAACGTTCTGCTGGTCTGTACCGGCAACACCTGCCGCAGCCCGATGGCCGAAGCGATTCTGGCGCGCCTGGCGGGGGAGGAGGGGCTGAAGGTGTCCGTCCGTTCCGCGGGGCTGTTCGCGATGGATGGCGCGGAAGCCTCGGAAAACACCCGCCGGGTGCTCGGAGAACGGGGAATCCGTTTTTCCCACCGCGCCCGGTCGATCCGTCCGGAACTGATCGATTGGGCCGACCTCATTTTGACGATGACGCTGGACCACAAACGCCGCCTCATCTCGATGAATCCCGAGAGCGTCGGAAAGGTGTTCACCCTGAAGGAATATGCGCTGACCGACGGTGAAACGAGGGAGCGGATCAGGCGGTTGGAACAGATGACCGCGGAGCTGGAGACGCGCAGGGCCTTGGGCTCCGGAAAGGGGAAATCTTCCGATGCGGGGGATGCGATCCGTTCCCTGGAGGAGTCGATCCGCCGGGAGCGGGAAGCCCTCGAGAAGGAAGGCGTCCCGCTGGAGGATCTGGATATTCCGGATCCCTTCGGCGGGGATCTGGAAACCTACCGCCGCTGTGCCGATCGGTTGGAGGAGCTGCTGCGCCGGATTGTCGAGCGTTGGCGGCGGGAAGAGGAAACGCGGAAGGATGGGCATTGAAGGTTTTTGCGGCCTGTGATCCCGTCGTTTGACATCCCTCCCCGGCTGGGGTATCCTAGGTGCGAACACGGAGCGGCCGCGCCGCTGCGCGTGCAGGGGATGCCCGCCGCCGCTTCGGCGGCGCTTGCCGTCTTTGCGGAAGTTTCCCCCGGAGAGGGGGCTCCGTTATTTTGGATCGGTTTCAGGGGGGCTGAGGGATGCGCGTCATCATCGGATCGGACCACGGCGGGTTTCATCTGAAGCAGGAAATCCGGAACCTGTTGGAGGAAATGGGCATCGCCTACGAGGATGTGGGCTGTGACTGCCCCGAGTCGGTGGATTATCCCGATTATGCCCTTCCCGTCGCGGAGCGGGTGGCGAAGGGAGAGTTTGACCGGGGCATCCTCGTCTGCGGGACCGGCATCGGGATGTCCATAGCCGCCAACAAGGTGAAGGGGATTCGCTGCGCCGTGGTGAGCGACGAGTTTTCGGCGCGGATGAGCCGGGAACACAACGATGCCAATGTGTTGGCCCTGGGTGAGCGCGTCGTCGGGCCGGGACTGGCCCGGGAGATCGTCCGGGTCTGGCTGACGACGGATTTCGCCGGCGGCCGCCACGGTCGGCGGGTGGCCAAAATCGGGGCGATTGAGGACGGGGATCGGGAATGACCGTGGATCTTGACGCCCTCCGGAGGGACGTAATCCGGGTGGTCGAGGATCTCCTGGCGGAGATGCCGCTTTCCGACCGTCATCTGCTGGTGGTCGGCGTGAGCACCAGCGAGGTGATCGGGAAGCGGATCGGTACGTCGGGCAGCGATGAAGTGGCCGAGGCCATCTACGACGGGCTTGCCCGCGCGCGGGAAAAACGGGGGTTTCACCTCGCCTTTCAATGTTGCGAACACTTGAACCGCGCCCTGGTGGTGTCCCGCGCTGCCCTCGAGCGGTTCGGCCTGGAGGAAGTGTCGGCGATTCCGATTCCGAAGGCCGGAGGGGCGATGGCCGCCCACGCCTATCGGCGGATGGACGATCCGGTCCTGGTGGAGCGGGTGGTCGCCGACGCGGGGATCGATATCGGCGACACCCTGATCGGAATGCACCTTCGGCCGGTGGCCGTCCCCGTTCGCCCTTCAATCCGCCAAATCGGACAGGCCCACGTGACGATGGCCAAGACGCGCCCCAAACTGATCGGCGGTGCCCGGGCGGTTTACACCCCCGAGGACGCGGAAGCCTGCAGGTGATGGCCGGGCGGATGACTGCCCCGTCCGGACGGCGTGCCCATTTGATCCAGCGCAAAGGAGGCGAAGCGGTTGGAACACTTGCGTAAAACGGATCCCGAAACGGCTCGGGCCATTGCGGACGAATTGAACCGGCAGAAGCGGAAAATCGAGTTGATCGCCTCGGAAAACTTCGTGAGCCGGGCGGTGTTGGAAGCCCTGGGAACCGTCCTGACCAACAAGTACGCGGAGGGTTATCCCGGCAGGAGATACTACGGCGGCTGCGAGTATGTCGATCGGGTGGAGGAGTTGGCCAGGGAGCGCGCCAAAAAGCTGTTCGGGGCGGAACACGCCAACGTCCAGCCCCATTCCGGCGCCCAGGCCAACATGGGAGTTTATTTTGCCGTGCTGGAGCCGGGGGACACCGTATTGGGCATGAATCTGGCCCATGGCGGACACCTGACCCATGGAAGCCCGGTCAACTTTTCCGGAACCCTTTACAAATTCGTCTCGTACGGGGTGGATGAAAAGACCCACCGCATCGATTACGACGAGGTTCGCCGCCTGGCCCTGGAACATCGCCCCAAGCTGTTGGTGGCCGGTGCCAGCGCTTATCCGCGGGTGATCGATTTCGCCCGGTTGAGGGAGATCGCCGACGAGGCGGGCTGCCTGTTGATGGTGGATATGGCCCACATCGCCGGGCTGGTGGCCGCCGGATATCACCCCAATCCGGTGCCCTATGCGGACTTTGTGACCACCACCACCCACAAGACCCTGCGCGGCCCCCGGGGCGGCATGATCCTGTGCAAGGAGAAATATGCCAAGAAAATCGACAAGGCGATCTTCCCCGGCATCCAGGGAGGGCCCCTGATGCACGTCATCGCGGCCAAGGCGGTGGCCCTGGCGGAGGCCCTGACGGAGGATTTCAAGGAGTATTCGCGCCGGGTGGTGGAAAATGCCGCCCGCCTGGCCGAAGCCCTGTCGGAGAGAGGGTTTAACCTGATTTCCGGCGGCACGGACAACCATCTGATTCTGATCGATGTCCGCAACCTGAATCTGACCGGCAAGGAGGCGGAGCGCCTTCTGGACGAGGTGGGGATCACCGTCAACAAGAACGCCATCCCCTTCGACCCGGAAAGTCCCTTCATCACCAGCGGCATCCGGATCGGCACCCCGGCGGTCACCACCCGGGGCATGGGCCCCGAGGCGATGGAGGAGATCGCCGACATCATGGCCCTCACGCTGAAAAACCCGGGGGACGACGGCGTGCGGGAGGAAGCCCGCCGCCGCGTCGCCGCGTTGACCGAGCGATATCCTCTGTATGCGGATATGACCCTGGATGCGTGAGGAGCCCGGCCGCAAGGGAGGGTGAAGGCGCATGCCGCCGAAGGCCCGTTCCGGGGGAAGCGGCGCATAAGCCGCCCGGCCGCGCACCCGGCCGTCGCGAAGGGGTCGGAACCGGAGTGAGAATGCGACGTCCCGCCGCCGTTGCGGCGGGGTTTTCTCTTCCTTCCGCCCGCCAGGCATGCTTCTGCAACCCGTCTCATATGCTAAAAGCGGGAGCGGCGGATCCGGCGGGCTTCCCTTTTCTGGAATCGCATAGACATCCGGGCTCAGGAACAGTACAATGTTCTTCGGAACAGGAAGGGAGGACATGCCATGGGGAACGTGTACGTTTTTGACCATCCCCTGATCCAGCACAAGCTGACCCATATTCGCGACAAGCGGACCGGCACCAAAGAGTTCCGGGAATTGGTGGAGGAAGTGGCCGCCCTGATGGCTTACGAGATCACCAGGGACATGCCCCTGCGGGAAGTGACGGTGGAGACCCCGGTGGCTCCCGCCCGGTGCAAAGTGCTGGCGGGGAAGAAGCTGGGGCTGGTTCCCATCCTGCGGGCGGGGTTGGGGATGGTGGACGGCATTCTCCGGCTGATCCCGGCGGCCAAGGTGGGCCACATCGGCCTGTACCGGGATCCGGAGACGCTGGAGCCCGTCAAGTACTACGCCAAGATGCCCTCGGACATCGAGGAGCGGGATTTGATCGTCATCGATCCGATGTTGGCCACGGGAGGATCCGCCGCGGCTGCCATCCAGATGATCAAGGAGATGGGGGGCCGGAGCATCAAGCTGATGTGTCTCATCGCCGCCCCCGAAGGGATCCGAAGAGTTCACGGGGAGCACGATGATGTGGACATCTATGCGGCCGCCGTGGATGAGGGACTCAATGAAAAAAGTTACATCGTGCCGGGATTGGGGGACGCCGGCGACCGGTTGTTCGGAACCCGTTGAACAAAAATTGTCCCATTTTCAACAGGTACGGATCAAATGCTACAAAATGTTCAAGAATAAACTTGTAACAAAGTTGACATTCTCAAGGGCGCTTTTGTAGTATGATAAGCAGGTATCAAAGCCGGTAAGCCGCGATGCATGGCCCCCTCGGTGGAGGTCCGCATGAAAAGAAACCATCCCGAAAGCCCCTGGAAATATATCGGCCTCATCGGTTCGATCGGCTTGGAACTGTTCTTCTTGATCATTGCCGGAGCCTACGTGGGGCGGAAGCTGGACGAACACTTTCACACGGAACCGTTATTTCTTGCCGTCGGCATTTTCGGCGGGTTGGCCGGCGGGATCGTCAGCGCGGCTTTCACGATCCGACAGTTGATGAAAAAGCTCTGATTTGGATCCCCGCCTTGTCAACCTCCCTGGTTTCCCACTCGTCCGCCGTGAGGAGGGTGTTCCGCTGAACCAGTATATCGATGCCCAGTTGCGGAAGCGCATTCGCACGATCACCTTGTGGGTGGGTTTTTTGTTGTTCACCCTCCTGATCCTTTGGCTCCTGCTTCCTTACAAACCCTTGATTGCCGGGATCTTCGCCGGAGGACTGGTGAGCCTTCACCACGTGATTCATATCGCCCACCGGCTCAAAAGGGCGGGGGAAATGGTTTTGGCCGGAGCCACCCCCCGCGGGACGGGGATGGTATACCGCATCCTCTCATTGATGGTTCCTCTGCTCATCGCCTTGCGTCATCCCGAGTGGATCCATCCCTGGTCCATCTTTTTGGGACTTCCCATCGGATACGCGGTTGCGATCGCGGTGGAGATTTTCCAGCTCAGGGCTGATAGGAAAGGGGGGAAAGCCGATTGGAACTGACGCCCAAGGTGCAGTTTCTGGGTTTGACCTTCGATGTCACCGTCATGATCGGGACCCTGTTTTCCGCCTTGGTTGTGTTTCTCGTCTCGCTCTGGGCCACTCGAAAACTTCAGATGCGTCCCCATGCATGGCAAAACGCCATGGAGATGTTGGTCGATTTTTGCAGGGGGATCACCCGGATGGCCTTTGACGACAAGACGGCGGAACGGTACCTGGCCATGACCATCACCCTGTTCCTTTTCATTTTTGTCGCCAATGAACTGGGCGTGATGTTGATGGTCGTCGCGGATGTGCATCATCCGATTCCCTGGCTGGGTCTGACCGAAGAGACCTTGAAGGAGGCGCACGCCGTATCCTGGTTCCGGTCCCCGACCGCCGACCTGAACGTGACCCTGGCGATGGCGGTGGCGGTCGCCCTGTACGGGCACTATGCGGGCATCCGGAACAGCCTGAGAAATTATGTGGGACACTACATGAGCCCGCTGCTTCCCATTCATCTCATCGAGGAGTTTTCCAAGCCCCTCACTCACGCCATGCGTCTTTGGGCGAACATTTTCGCCGGGGAGATTCTCATCACCGTCATGCTGACCATGGGGTCCCCCTGGATCACCGGCGCACCGCTTCTGGTATGGATGGGGTTCTCCCTGTTCGTCGGCGTGATTCAGGCATACATCTTTACGGTGTTGGCCAACGTCTACATCTCTCAGAAAATCACTGCTCATTGACGATCAACTTTTAAGGAGGACGAAGAAATGGAACTCAATTTTCTCTCTGCTGCAATTATGGTGGGTCTGGCCGCTTTCGCCGCGGCCATCGGGAACAGCATGCTGTTCAGCAAATACGTTGAAGGGGTTGCCCGGCAACCGGAGGTTCGCGGCACTCTCTTCGGTCAAGTGATGATCCTCTTCGGTTTGATCGAAGCCCTTCCCATTATTGCGGTGGGGTTGGGGATCCTGGTGTTCTTCGGTTTCTTCTGATAATGACCCGGTTCGGATTGGCGGGGAGCGCGCTGTCCCCGCCATCTGTTCACTTTGCCTCATCCGTCCGTGAAGGGAGTGAGTCGCGTTGGAATTCCACTTGGGAACCATGCTGTTCCAGGTCGTGGTGCTGATCATTCTGATTGCTCTGATGGCCCGGTTCGTCGTGCGGCCCTTGCTCGCGATGATGAAGGAGCGGCAGGATTACATTGACCAACAGATCACCGCGGCCGAGAAGAACCGCAAGGAAGCGGAAGAGCTGGCCAAACAGCAGCAGGAAGCCTTGAAACAGGCCCGCCAGGAGGCGAAGGAGCTTCTCGAACGGGCCAAGGCCCAGAAGGAGCGGGAAGCGGAGGAGATCATCCGCCAGGCCCAGGAGCGGGCGGAACGGATGATCAACGAAGCGACGGCGCAGATTGCCCGGGAGAAGGAGAAGGCCTTGGCCGAACTGCGTGACGAAGTGGGCCGGCTGTCCGTGCTTCTCGCGGCCAAGGTGTTGGAGAAGGAGCTGGACGCCGAAGAGCAGTCCAAGCTGGTCGGCCGTTATCTTGAACAGGTAGGCGAGCTGCAATGAGCCGGACTGTGATCGCCCGACGCTATGCCATCGCCCTGTTCGAGCTGGCACGGGAAAAGGGCGAACTGGACAGGGTGGAGCAGGAACTGGACCAGGTTGTGGAGACGCTACAGCGGGTTCCCGAACTGAAGGAGTGGCTGACGGCGCCCGCCGTCGACGTGGAACGGAAGAAAGCCCTGATCGCCGAGCGGTTTCAAGGGCTTTCCGCGTGGACGAAAAACCTCCTGTTTCTCCTGCTCGACCGGGGAAGACAGGGGTTGATTTCCCGGATCGCCGAGGAGTACAAACATCTGGCGGATGAAGCCCGGGGCGTGGCGGAAGCGGTGGTCACCTCGGCGTTGCCGCTGACGGAGAAGGAGAAGGAAGAGCTGGCCGCCGTCTTTGAGGCCCGTCTCGGGAAAAAGCTGCGCGTCACCAACGTCGTCGATTCCGACCTTCTCGGGGGATTGATCGTCCGGGTCGGCGACCGCCTTTACGACGGCAGCCTGAGGACCAAACTGATTCGATTCCGGCAGAAACTGACCGGAACACAAGTGGGGTAGATCGGGATTTTTGGGTATAGACAGGGGTGAAAACGGAATGAGCATCAAGCCGGAAGAGATCAGCTCGCTGATCAAACAGCAGATCGAGCAGTATCAGGCCGAGATGGAAGTTTCCGACGTCGGCACCGTGATCCAGGTCGGGGACGGGATCGCCCGGGTGTTCGGCCTGACCAAGGTGATGGCCGGCGAGCTGCTGGAGTTTGAAAACGGCGTGATGGGCATGGCCCTCAACCTGGAGGAAGACAATGTCGGTGTGGTGATCCTGGGACCGTATACGGGGATCCGCGAAGGGGACCAGGTGAAGCGGACGGGCCGGATCATGGAAGTTCCCGTGGGAGAAGCGCTCCTGGGCCGGGTGGTCAACCCGCTGGGACAGCCCCTGGACGGCAAGGGCCCCGTCGAAACGGACCAGTTCCGGCCGGTGGAATCGCCCGCGCCCGGGGTGATCGACCGGAAGTCGGTGCATGAGCCCCTTCAGACCGGGATCAAGGCGATCGATTCGATGATCCCGATCGGCCGGGGACAGCGGGAGCTGATCATCGGCGACCGGCAGACCGGGAAGACGACCATCGCCATCGACACGATCATCAACCAGAAGGACGAGGACGTCATCTGCATTTACGTGGCCATCGGGCAGAAGCAGTCGACGGTGGCCGGCGTGGTGGAGAAACTGCGCCGCTTCGGCGCCATGGATTACACCATCGTGGTGAGCGCCAGCGCCTCCGATCCGGCTCCGCTGCTGTTCCTGGCCCCCTACGCCGGCTGCGCGATGGGTGAATACTTCATGTACAAGGGCCGGCACGTGCTGGTCGTCTATGACGATCTCTCCAAGCAGGCGGCCGCCTACCGGGAGCTTTCGCTGCTCCTCCGCCGTCCGCCGGGCCGGGAAGCGTATCCGGGGGATGTTTTCTACCTGCACTCCCGCCTGTTGGAACGGGCCGCCAAGCTGAACGACGAAAAGGGCGGCGGATCGCTGACGGCGCTTCCCTTCATCGAGACCCAGGCCGGGGACGTGTCGGCCTACATTCCGACCAACGTGATCTCCATCACTGACGGGCAAATCTTCCTGGAATCCGATCTCTTCTATTCCGGGGTTCGCCCGGCGGTCAACGTCGGTCTCTCGGTTTCCCGGGTCGGGGGAGCCGCCCAGATCAAAGCGATGAAAAAAGTGGCCGGGGGTCTGCGCCTCGACCTGGCCCAGTACCGGGAGCTGGCCGCTTTCGCCCAGTTCGGATCCGATCTGGATAAGGCGACCCAGGCCCGCCTGGCGCGCGGTGAACGGGTGACGGAACTCTTGAAGCAGGATGAGAACCAGCCGATGCCCGTGGAAAAACAGGTGGTCTCTCTCTATACCGGAACCAAGGGATATCTGGACGACATTCCGGTGGAGGACGTGCGCCGGTTTGAGCGGGAGTTCCTCTCCTTCATGGAGGCCGAGCACGCCGACATCCTGAAGGAGATCAAGGAAAAGAAAGATCTGACCGACGAGATTGAGAACCGGCTGAAACAGGCGATCGAATCCTTCAAAAAGGGCTTTGCCGTGTCGGAAAGCAAGTGAAGGTGTTTCATCCTGCCGCATCCGGGGAAGAGCCCGTCTGCGGCGGAAGGAAAGGCGGTGAATGAGCGTGGGCCAAAATCTGCGGGACATCAAGCGGCGCATCCGTTCCTTTCAGAATACGAGGCAGATCACCAAGGCGATGGAGATGGTGGCGGCGGCCAAACTGCGCCGGGCCCAGGAACGGGCCGAGGCCGCCCGCCCCTACGCCGAAAAGATGCGGGAAGTGATCGTGTCCATCGCCGCCAGCACCCGGGGGATTCGCCATCCGATGCTGGAGACCCGGCCGGTTCGGAAAACCGGTTACCTGGTGATTACCGCCGACCGGGGGCTGGCCGGCAGCTACAACTCCAACCTGTTGCGGACGTTGACCAAAACCCTCAGGGAGCGGCACCAAAACAGCGATGAGTACGTGATTTTCGCCGTCGGCCGGAAAGGCCGGGATTTCCTGAAGAAGCGAGGGTATCCGGTGATCGATGAGATCACCGGTCTGGCCGATTCCCCGCAGTTTCTCGACATCAAGCCGATCGCCTCGCGGGCCGTCCGTTTTTACGCCGAGGAAAAGGTGGACCAGCTGTTTCTGGTGTACAACGAATTCATCAACCCCGTGACCCAGCGGCCGGTGGAGAAACAGCTGCTCCCGCTGGCCTCCTTCGACGCGGAGGAAGGAGCCAAAACCTTGTACGAATACGAACCGTCCGCGGAAGAGGTGCTGGGGGAACTGCTGCCCCGCTATGCGGAAACCCTGATCTACAGCGCCCTTTTGGAGGCGAAGGCGGGAGAGTTCGGCGCGCGGATGGCGGCGATGGGAAATGCCACGGACAATGCGACGGAGCTGATCCAACAGTTCACCCTGCAGTACAACCGGGTCCGGCAAGCGTCAATCACCCAGGAAATCAACGAGATCGTCGCCGGCGCCAACGCGCTGAGCTGATGAACGGGGCATCCCGGAGAGCGGAACGAGCGAAGGAGGCCCCTGTTTGAAGCGGAATCATCGCATTTCGTCCATGGCCAAGTCCGGCTACTATCGGGTGAGGTTTGAATAGGGAGGGAAATTGATGAGCACTGGACGCGTCGTTCAGGTGATGGGCCCCGTGGTGGACATCCAGTTCGAGCGAGGCCATCTGCCTGAAATCTACAACGCGATTCGCATTACCCACAAGGCCCAGAATCCGGGTGAACGGGACATCGACTTGGTGGTGGAAGCGGCACTGCACCTGGGAGACAACATCGTCCGCTGCGTGGCCATGGCTTCCACCGACGGTCTGGTCCGCGGAATGGAAGCGGTGGACACGGGTGCGCCGATTTCCGTTCCGGTGGGCGAAGCCACCCTGGGCCGCGTGTTCAACGTGCTGGGTGAGCCGATCGACGAAGCCGGGGAAGTGAAGGCGGAACAACGGTATCCGATCCACCGGCCGGCTCCCAGCTTTGAGAATCAGGCGACGGAAGAGCAAATTCTCGAGACGGGAATCAAGGTTGTGGACCTTCTGGCTCCCTACGTCAAGGGCGGGAAGATCGGTCTCTTCGGCGGTGCGGGCGTCGGAAAGACCGTGCTGATCCAGGAACTGATCCACAACATCGCCCAGGAGCACGGGGGAATCTCCGTCTTTGCCGGCGTGGGTGAACGGACCCGGGAAGGAAACGACCTGTACCACGAGATGAAGGAATCCGGAGTGATTTCCAAAACGGCGATGGTTTTCGGTCAGATGAACGAACCGCCGGGGGCCCGTCTCCGCGTCGGTCTGACCGGACTGACGATGGCCGAGTATTTCCGGGATGAACACGGCCAGGACGTGCTTCTCTTCATCGACAACATCTTCCGCTTCACCCAGGCGGGATCCGAAGTGTCGGCGCTGTTGGGCCGGATGCCCTCCGCCGTGGGTTATCAGCCGACCCTGGCCACGGAGATGGGGCAGCTGCAGGAGCGGATCACCTCCACCAAGAAGGGATCGGTCACCTCGATCCAGGCGATTTACGTTCCGGCGGACGACTACACCGACCCGGCTCCGGCGACCACCTTTGCCCACCTGGACGCCACCACCAACCTGGAGCGGCGGATCGCCGACAAGGGGATCTATCCGGCGGTGGACCCGTTGGCTTCCACGTCCCGCATCCTGAACCCGTCGGTGGTGGGCCGGGAGCATTATGAGACGGCCCGGGGCGTCCAGCAGATTCTGCAGCGCTACAAGGAACTGCAGGACATCATCGCCATCCTGGGGATGGACGAACTGTCCGACGAAGACAAGCTGGTCGTCCATCGGGCGCGGCGGATCGAGCGCTTCCTGTCTCAGCCCTTCCACGTCGCGGAAGCCTTCACCGGCAAGCCCGGCCGCTACGTTCCCGTCAAGGAAACCGTCCGCGGCTTCAAGGAAATCCTGGAAGGAAAACACGACGACCTTCCGGAGGACGCTTTCTACATGGTCGGCACCATCGACGAGGCCGTGGAGAGGGCGAAGGAACTGGCCAAGGCCTAAAGGAGAGGACGTCCCTTGAGTACGATACGCTTGGACATCGTGACGCCGGAACGGAAGGTTTTCTCCGACGATGTGGAGATGGTGATCACCCGGGCGGCGGAAGGGGAGATCGGGATCTTGCCTCGTCACGCCCCCTTTGTCAGCCCCCTGGGGATCACCGCCGTTCGGATCAAAAAGGACGGCGAGGAGATGCGCGCCGCCGTCAGCGGCGGATTCATGGAAGTGCGTCCCGATACGGTGACGATTCTCGCCGAAGCGGCGGAGATGTCCGACGAAATCGATGTGGAGCGGGCATTGGCCGCCAAGAAGCGGGCCGAAGAGCGCCTGGCCCAGGCCCATCGGGACGACATCGATTTCAAACGGGCGGAATTGGCTCTCCGCCGGGCGTTGAACCGGTTGGAGGTGGCAAATTTCGGCGATCAGTGAGATATCGAGCGGTTTCCCCTTGGGGAAGCCGCTCGTTTTCCGTAATTAACCAATTTCGGTTTCATTTGCTGGCGCGATCCGTCCGGCCTGTTAGCACTTTTGTGGAGGATTTGTTATAATTGACTCGAATTGAAGATGAGGGATGGGGCTCTGATCGGACGGAGCGTTTTTCTTTGCAAAGAAAAGGGTCTTCATCCGGTTTCCCGTCCCGCGCACCACCCCCGTGCACAATGGAAGTCGGAGGGACAGCCGATGTCGTATTCCGAAAGCTATCTGATGGCCGCTTTGTTTTTCATCGTGGGGCTGGCCCTGCCCGCGGTCGCCTTGTCCATCGGACGGCTGCTCAGGCCGCACAACCCGACTCCCGCCAAAACGATCACCTATGAGAGCGGGATCGATCCGGTGGGCGGCGGCTGGGTGCAGTACAACATCCGGTATTATCTGTTCGCCCTGTTGTTTGTCCTGTTTGACGTCGAAACCGTTTTCTTGTATCCCTGGGCCGTGGCTTACGACACCCTTCGCAATCAGATCGGCCTTTTTGTGTTGGTGGAGATGTTGATCTTCGTGGTGGTGCTGGTGATCGGTCTGATTTACGCGTGGAAGAAGAAGGTGTTAGAATGGAAGTGAATTTGGAAGAACTCACCTTTGAGGAGCAGGAGCAGCTGAAGCGGAACGTCTTTTTGACCACGCTGGAGGAGATCAAGGCGTGGGCCCGGAGCAGTTCCTTGTGGCCGCTGCAATTCGGTCTGGCCTGCTGCGCCATCGAGATGATGGGCACGGGGGGTTCCCATTACGACTTTGACCGCTTCGGCGTGATCTTCCGCGCTTCCCCCCGGCAAGCCGACGTGATGATCGTGGCCGGTACCGTGACCAAGAAGATGGGGCCGATTCTTCGCCGTCTGTACGACCAGATGCCGGAGCCCAAATGGGTGGTGGCGATGGGTTCCTGCGCGACGGCGGGGGGACCCTATGTGAAGTCGTACTCCGTGATCAAAGGCGTGGATCAGATCGTTCCGGTGGACGTGTACATCCCCGGATGTCCGCCCAACCCGGCCGCCTTGATCTACGGAATCAACAAGCTGCAGGAGAAGATCCGTTATGAGGCGAAAACGGGAAAGAGGGTGACCGGTTCGTGACGGATTCGAAGGATCGCAAGGAAAGCGGCGGCGCATCCGAGCAGCCGAGCGAAAGGAAGCAAGGCGCGGAACAGGCGGAAGCCGCACCGGAGAAAGGGGCGGAAAAGGAAGCGGCCCCCAAGGGGGAAGCCTCCGAAAAAAGGGAAGCGTCGAAGGAAAAGGCCGCAAAGCCGGTGGAAGCCCGCCCGAAGGGCGAAGGGAAGAAGCCTCCGGCCCGGCCGGCGGCGAGGGGGGCGCGGGCAGCCGCGCGCAGGAAGAAGGCGGAGGAGCCCCAGGAGCCGTCACCGAAGCAGCCGCTTCTGGATGCCTTTGTGAAACGGATCACGGAGCAGGCGGGAAAGGAGGCCGTGGAGGAATCCTACATCAACCGCCCCAACGGGCACCTGCCGACGATCGTCGTCAGGAACGAAAAATGGCGCGATGTGGCCCGGTTGCTCCGGGAGGATGAAACCCTGGCCTTCGATTATCTCGTGAATGTGACCGGGGTGGACTACGAGGACCACATGGAGGTGGTCTATCATTTCGAATCCCTCGGTCACAAGCATCGCCTGTGCGTTCGGGTGAAGACGGACCGGGAAAACCCCTCCGTTCCGTCCGTCACCGACATCTGGAGCGGAGCCAACTGGGACGAACGGGAAATCTATGACCTGTTGGGGATTCAATTCCCGGGGCATCCCAACCTGAAACGGATCCTCATGCCGGAAAACTGGGTGGGTCACCCGTTAAGGAAGGATTACGAGCCCGCCGATCCGGACATCTGATGTTGGAAAGCCGCCTGAGGGTCCTTGGCCTTCGATGGTTTTCCGCATATTGGCACCCCTCCGCAGACATGACCGGACAGGAGTAATCGGAAATGTCTGAGGAGAGGGTGTTCCACTGGATGGGGCTTTCCGCCGTCGTAGGGTATGCAAGGGCCCGGCTGTGTAAAATCTGGTTACAGATGATTCGATTCCCGGGGGAATCGAACAGAACCGTCTCGCGAGGTGGACGCCGAAAATGGACCCGTTGAAGATCATCGGACCCGTGATCATGTTGTTGATTATCCTCGGGTTTGTCACCTATGCCATTTTGTTTGAACGGAAAGTGCTCGGATGGATGCAGAACCGTCCGGGTCCCGTGCGCACGGGGCCGTGGGGACTTCTGCAGACGGTGGCTGATGTGCTGAAATTGCTCATCAAGGAGGACGTGATTCCGGACAAGGCGGACAAGACGCTGTTCAAGATCGCCCCCGTCATCGCCTTTGTGCCGTCCTTTGCCGTCGTTGCCGTCCTCCCCTTCACCGACAGCCTGTTCTTTGCGGACATCGCCGTCGGCCTCCTGTATTATGTCGCCATCTCCAGCATCACCATCATCGGGATTCTCGTCGGAAGCTGGGCTTCCAACAACAAATACGCCCTGATGGGGGGGATGCGCTCCGCCGCCCAGATGATCAGTTACGAGATCCCCCTGGTGATGGCGGTGGTCGGCGTGATCATGAGCGCCGGCTCCCTCAACCTGCGGAAAATCGTCGCGGCCCAGGAGGACGTCTGGTTCATCATCCCGCAGTTTCTCGGTTTCATCGTTTTTTTGATCGCTGCCATCGCCGAACTGAACCGGACCCCCTTCGACCTTCCGGAAGCGGAGTCGGAGCTGGTGGCCGGTTATCACGTGGAGTACAGCGGATTCCGGTTCGCCTTCTTCATGCTGGCGGAATATGTGTATGTCTTCGCCATGTCCGCCCTGACAACCGTCCTGTTTCTCGGCGGCTGGCTTCCGCTGTTCGGGCTTGATTTCATTCCTCCCCTGGTCTGGTTCGTGCTGAAGATGTTGGCGATGGTGTTTTTCATTTTCTGGCTTCGGGCGACCTTTCCCCGGATCCGGTCGGATCAGCTGATGCAGCTGGGTTGGAAGGTGCTGTTGCCGCTGGCGCTGGTGAACATTTTCCTTTCCGCGCTGCTGAAGGAAGTGCCCGTCATCGGAAATTGGTTTTAACGGCAAGGAGCGGGAAAGCGGTCCACGGTCCCGCATCCCCGGCAGGATGGCGTCCACACGCCGAAAAACGGAGGGATCACCATGCTCGGACTGGTTAAGGGTTTGGGCATCACGCTCAAAAATCTCACAAAAAAGCGAGTGACCTATCGCTATCCGGATGAACCCCTGGAAATGCCCGACCGATTCCGCGGGATACAGCACTTCGATCCGGAAAAGTGCATCGTTTGCTATCAGTGCGCCCGGATTTGCCCGACGGAATGCATCAGCTTGACCGGGAAGAAGAATCCGGATCCCGAAAAAAAGGGTAAAGTCATCGAAACCTACGACATCAACTTTGAGATCTGCATTCTCTGCGATTTGTGCACCGAAGTTTGTCCGACGGAAGCGGTGGTCATGACCCGAAACTATGAATTGGCCACCTACAGCCGGGACGAACTGTTCAAGGACATGGAATGGCTGAAGAACAACAACACGAATGTCCGGAAGGAGAACCACCCATGAATTTGAGCGGTGAGTTTTTCGCCTTTCTGATCTTTTCGCTGATGGCCATCGGCGGGGCGGTGTTCATGATCAGTTTCACCCGGGTGGTGCACATGGCTCTGGCGATGGCGTTCACCTTTCTGAGCCTGGCCGGGATGTACGTTCTGCTGAACGCGGAATTTGTGGCCGTCGTGCAGGTGCTGATCTATACCGGTGCGGTTACCATCCTGATGTTGTTCGGGATCATGCTGACGCGCCACCGGGATGAGGAGCGCGAAGACGGGCGCCGCTGGCACCGCTTGCTGAGCTTTGTCGGCGTGACGGCCTTCGGATTGATACTGCTTTTGACCATCTGGCGGCTGCCGTTTCCGGAAAGCGAAGCGGATCCCGCCTCCTACACCGTTCAACGCCTGGGGGAGATCGTGTTCCGCCATTACGTCATCCCCTTTGAGCTGACGTCGGTTCTTCTCCTGGTGGCCCTGGTGGGAGCGGTCATCCTGGCGAAAAGGGAGGGTCAGTCCTGATGCCTGCCACCTCGTATCTGGCACTGGCGGCCATTCTCTTTTGCATCGGCCTGTATGGAGTCCTCACCAAGCGAAATGCGGTGATCGTCCTCTTTTCCATCGAGCTGATGCTGAATGCGGCCAACCTGAATCTGGTGGCCTTCTCCAAGTTCGGCCTGCATGCGGATATTTCGGGTCAGATATTCTCCCTCTTTTCCATCACGGTGGCCGCGGCGGAAGCGGCGGTGGGAATCGCCATCCTGATCGCCCTCTACCGCCGGCGCCAAACGGTGGATGTGGACCGGTTCGACACGATGAGGGGTTGAGGGCCCGTTCCCTCGGGGCAGCATTTGTGAAGGGCCGTGCAATCGGGATGCCTTTTTTCGATCACATGCCGATGCGGACAGTATCGATGGGAAGCATTTTTCTGACCACACTGGCAACCTCACAGTTGAAGGACGGATGATCCATGAATTCAATCGTCTGGATGATTCTCCTCTTTCCCTTGATTGCCTTTGTGTTGCTGATCGCCTTCGGACGCAGGTGGAAGGAATCGGTGTCGGTCTTCACCGGGTCGCTTGCCGCGTTTCTTTCCCTGGTTCTGTCCCTCTGGGTGCTGGCGGATCAATGGGGAGGAGGAGCGGAGCGGCTCGCGGTGTTTCCCTGGCTTGCGCTCGGGGACACGACGATCTCCATGGGGATGGAAATCACCCGGCTGAACGCGCTGATGCTGTTCATCGTCAGCCTGGTCAGCTTCCTGGTCCAGGTCTATTCCGCCGGGTACATGCGCGGTGATTCGAGGTTCGGCGTCTTTTACGCCTATCTGTCCCTGTTCACCTTCTCCATGTTGGGACTGGTGATCGCCCCCAACCTGCTCCAGCTCTATATTTTCTGGGAGCTGGTCGGGATGTGCTCCTTCCTGCTGATCGGATTCTGGTACTGGAAGCCGGAAGCGAAGGCGGCCGCCAAAAAGGCCTTCATCGTCACCCGGATCGGGGACATCGGTCTGTTTATCGCCATCGCCCTGATCTTCTGGCAGGTGGGCAGCTTCGACTTCCGGGAGATCTTCGCCGCCGTGGAGGCGGGGAAGGTGGCCCCGGCGATGGTGACGCTGGTCGCCCTGCTCATCTTTGTCGGAGCCGTGGGTAAATCGGGGCAGTTTCCGCTGCACACCTGGCTTCCCGACGCGATGGAGGGGCCGACTCCGGTCAGCGCCCTGATCCACGCGGCGACGATGGTGGCGGCCGGGGTATACCTGGTGGCCCGCTCTTTCCCCCTGTTTGCCGCATCGGAGGCGGCACTGGATGCGGTGGCTTATGTCGGGGCCTTTACCGCCCTCTTTGCCGCCACGATCGCCCTGGTGCAGAACGACATCAAACGGGTGCTGGCCTACTCCACGGTGAGCCAGCTGGGTTACATGATGCTGGCTCTCGGTTCGGCGGGATACGTGGCCGGGGTGTTCCACCTGTTTACCCACGCCTTTTTCAAGGCCCTGCTCTTCCTTGCCGCTGGGGCGGTGATCATTGCTCTGCATCACGAGCAGGACATCCGGCGCATGGGCGGTTTGTGGAAGCGGCACCCCGCCGTCGGCTGGCTCTTTCTGATCGGCTGTCTGGCCATCGCCGGAGTTCCTCCCCTTTCCGGCTTCTTCTCCAAGGATGAGATTCTGCTCGCCGCCTACTCGGACGGCCGGTTCGGGGTCTTTCTGCTGGGAGTGCTGACCGCCTTTTTCACCGCCTTCTACATGTTCCGCCTCTTTTTCAAGGTGTTTTTCGGGACATACCGGGGAGAGGGCGAGGTCGGCTCCGTCCCCGGCGTGATGGTTTGGCCCATGGCGGTCCTCGCGGCCCTGTCGGTTCTGGCGGGCTTCGTTCAATTCCCTTCCCACGCCCTGGGAGATTGGCTGGCGGAAGGGGCGGGGCTGCCTGCCGACGGGGGAGGTTCGCCGGTTTGGGTTCCGGTGCTTGCGACGGTCGTTTCCCTGGCCGGGATCGGCTTGGCCTGGTTGATCTACGGCAAAGGGTCGCTGTCGGCCGAAGCCTTTTCCCGACCGGTCCCCTGGCTTTACAGGACGTTGTACCGAAAATATTACGTGGACGAAGCGTACGAGTGGGTCTTTGTCGGATCCCTCAGGGGCCTCGGCCGTTTCCTCGGCGGCTTTGACCGCTGGGTGGTGGACGGCCTGGCCGGGTTGACTGCCCGGATTGCGCAGCTTCTCGGCCGGATCGGGGCCCGAATGCAGAACGGTCAGGTGCAAACCTACGCCCTGATCAGCCTGATCGGTTTGGTGCTTCTGTTGATCGGCCTGACGGCGGGGAGGTGGATCGGATCATGAATCTGTTGATGAACCAGTTGCCCACCCTTCTCACCTTCTCCCCCCTGCTGGGAGTGGTCGTGCTCTTGGCCGTGCCGGGGAAACAACTCCGGTGGGTTCGGGCGGCGGGCATGTTGGCCACGTTGCCCCCGCTGCTTTTGGCGCTCCTGATGTACGCCCGGTTTGATCCGGGGGCCAAGGGGGTGCAATTCGCCCAGTCGGTTCCCTGGTTTTCGATCCCGGCCGGGATGGAATCCCTGGAGTTCTTCTACAGCATGGGGGCCGACGGTTTGTCGATGCCCCTGGCGGTGATGACGGCGGTGATCGCCTCTCTGGCCGCCGTGGCTTCGATGTATATCCGGAAGAGGGTGAAAATGTATTTCATCCTTTTCCTCCTGCTGGAGATGGGAATGCTGGGCGTGTTCCTGGCGCAAAACCTTCTGCTTTTCTTCCTGTTTTTCGAAATCACCCTGGTGACCACCTTCATCCTGGTCGGCTTCTGGGGATACGTGCACCGGGAGCGGGCCGCCAACTGGTTCCTTTTGTATAACGGACTGGGGTCGGCGGTGATGCTCCTGGCCTTCATCGGCCTGCTGATCCTGTTTCGGACCCCCGAATTTTCCAAGATGCAGGAACTGTCGGCGATGCTGCCCGTGCAGGATGGCGCTGTCGGCCGGATCCAGTGGATGATTTTCGCGGGAATCGTCATCGCCTTCGGCATCAAATTGCCCCTCTTTCCCTTCCATTCCTGGATGGTTCGGGTTCACACCGAAGCGGCTCCGTCGGTGGTCATGATTCACGCCGGCGTCCTCCTCAAGATGGGGGCGTACGGCCTGATCCGATTCGGAGCGGGACTGTTTCCCGCCCAGGTGAGGGAAGCGGCGGTGCTTCTGGCGGTTCTCGGCCTGGTCAACATCCTGTACGGAGCGGTTCTCGCCTTCGTCCAGCGGGATTTGAAGCGGGTGCTGGCCTACTCCAGCATCAGCCACATGGGGATCGTGCTCCTGGGCATCGCCTCCCTTAACATTGCGGGGCTGACGGGCGCCCTGTTCCAGACGGTTTCCCACGGGTTTATCGCCGCCCTGTTGTTCTTCCTCATTTTCAGCCTGACGGAGAGAACCGGAACCACCCGGATCGACGAACTGGGCGGCATGGCCAAGGCGATGCCGGTGCTTTCCGGCCTCCTTCTCGCCGCGGGGTTGGCCCTGCTCGGGCTGCCGGGCATGTCCGGCTTCATCAGCGAATTCCTGGCGTTCCTCGGGCTGTTTAAGAGCGAGCCCGCCCTGGCGGCGGTGGGGGCGCTGGGCCTGATTCTCGCCGCGGCCTACACGCTGCGGGCCGTCCTGCGGACCACCTTCGGCCCCCTGAGCGGGCACTGGGAAAAGCTGACGGATGTCCGTCCGGCCGAGTCCGCCCCGATGCTGGTGCTGCTGGGCTTGATCATCCTCATCGGCGTCTATCCCGCCGTGTTGGGAGAACCGATGCAGACGACACTGCATGCGATCGTTGCAAGGATGGGAGGGTAGGGGGAGATGGAAAAATCGATCATCCATTACGACTGGACCGTTATGGCCCCCGAACTGATCCTCGTCGCCGCCGCCGCGCTGATGACGCTGATCGACCTGGTCATGAGGGACCGCTGGGATCGGCGCTGGCTGGGAGCATTGGGACTGGCGGCGGTGCTGGCCGCCGGTGCCTTCGTCGTGGCGGGCTTCGGCGGCAAACCCTACGAAATCCTGGGAAACACCTACCGGGTGGACGATTTCGCCTTGACGTTCAAGGCACTCATCCTGGGGGGGACCGCGCTGGTCCTGCTCCTCTCCTTCTCCCACCTCGACCGGGAGGAGGTCCGGGATCAGGGGGAATATTACTATCTGCTCCTTTCCGCGGCCCTCGGCGGGATGATCATGGCCTCCTCCGCCGACCTGATCACGCTGTTTGTCGGGTTGGAGCTCTTGAGCATTTCTTCGTACATCCTGGTGGGTGTGCGCAAAAAACGGACCGATTCGGGAGAGGCGGCCTGGAAATACGTGATCCTGGGAGGCGTTTCCTCCGCCTTCATCCTGTACGGGATGTCCTTTCTATACGGCTTGGCGGGAAGCACGAACCTGTTCGTCGTCCAACAGCGGCTGGGTGAGGCTTATGCCCAGGGTTACGAATCCTTCATCTATCTCTCGCTCCTTTTGATGATCGTCGGATTCGGCTTCAAGGTCGCCTCGGCCCCCTTCCACACGTGGGCGCCGGATGTGTACCAGGGGGCGCCGACGCCGGTGACCGGCTTTTTGGCGATCGTCTCCAAAACGGCGGCCTTCGCCTTTGTTTTCCGCATCCTGATCGTCGCCTATCTGCAGCCCTTCCAGATGGGAATGTGGCTTAAGATCGCCGGTCCCCTCCTGTTGATCCTGGCCGGGGCCTCGATGATTGTCGGCAACGCGGTGGCTCTCCGGCAGACCAACGCCAAGCGGCTGCTGGCCTATTCGAGCATCGCCCATGCGGGGTATTTGCTCGTGCCGCTGGCCGCGTGGGGATTTTCCTTCCTGGAAAGCACCCTGTACTACCTTTTGGCGTACCTGCTCATGACGATTGGCGCCTTCGCCGTGTTGATGATCGTCGAGAAGAATGAAAAGAGCGGGGAGATTGCCGCCTTTGCCGGGCTTTACCAACGGTCCCCCCTGCTTGCGGTGGCGATGACCGTCATCCTTGTCTCCCTGGCGGGGATTCCGGTGACGGCGGGATTCTTCGGCAAATTCTACATCCTGATCAACGCCCTCGCCAGCGAGAAACTGTGGATCGCGCTGATCATGATTGCCACCACCGTCGTCTCCTATTTCTACTACTTCGAGTTTATCCGGCAAATGTATTTCCGTCCTTCGCCCCGCGGGGAGAAATTGGCGATCCCCGGTTTGACGGCGGCGGTTATCCTGGTGGCCGTCGTGGGCACGATCGGTCTGGGGATTTTCCCGCAAAGCGTCCTTCAGTTCCTGGGCGGAATCCAGTGGGACGGCGCCTTTGTCCAGACGGGACCGCCCCAGTGAAGAAAAACCCTGCCCCTTGGCGGGGTTTTTCTTACGGCCCGGTGAGGACAAAATGTTTTGCGTTTTTCACCGCGATCGGGTACGATGGAGTGGAACGCGTCGCCAAAGGGGTGCATATCATGGATGGTGCGGTGAGCCTGGGGCTTGTGGGATTGATCAACATCGTGATGACCCTTGCAGGCATCGGGTTCAGCTGGTGGATCCTGATGAATGTGAGGCTCGACGTGTTCATGAAGCAGCCGAAGGGGCCCCAAGCGAAGGCGTTGATGATCGTGCTGTCCATCGTGCTGGGACACGGTTTGGCCACCTTTGTGTCCGACTATCTGGGCTGGTCCCGCCTCATCAGCCAGCTGTTCTGATCCGCTTCGGAGATCGATCCTGTGTTCGCGTATACCGTCCTTTCCCGTTGCCGAAAATGGATGATGAAAACACGGGGAAGGGATGAACCGTCGATGGATTGGAAGCGGCTTGTCAGCGGAACTCTTTTTTTCTTCATTCTTTTTTTGTCCGTCGGATCGAGTTCCCCGCCGGATGACATGGAGCAGCTGATCGATGCCTTCCGCCGGGCGGGAGGACGGTCGGAAACCGCCGTGCTGCACCACGGAAACCGGACCCGGAACCCTTTGCCGCGGGAGGAAGTTGGCGATCTGGCCCGTCGGCTGAGCCGGGAACTGGGCCTTAAGCCGGCCCGTCGGACCGAGAGCCGGCACGGTCATCGCTGGACCGCAACGGGCAAATGGGGGCGAAACCTCACGGTTCGATTGAACGTTATCAACGATAGGGCCGATTTGCGGAAAAATCGTCCTTATATATCCGTTTCGTTGACCGGCCGCGGGCATCCGGACAGAAAATGGTCCCATCTCCGAAACCGGCTCGAGAAAGTTCTCGCCGCAAACGGCATCAGTCCGCAAATTCAATTTTCCATCCAAGGGAGCGGGCCAATGGCGGGGTCCAATCCGGAGGAGGCGGTTCGCCGGGTGCTCAAGCGGTTGAATGCGCGGGAAATCGAAGGGATGCGGACGGACCGAACCACCAGCATTTCGGCTTTCTCACCGGCCTTGCGAGGCGGGTTGGAGACAAAAGGTGGTACGATGAACGTACAGGTCGCCGCCCGGATGGACCGCAGTGGCAAGCGAATGATCCTGACCCTGGGCACACCCATTATCACCATTGAATATTAGACAACGCGGAGGGAAGGCATTTGGAAAAAATCGTTGTTCGCGGTGGCAAGCGATTGAAAGGCAGGGTGAAGGTGCACGGCGCGAAAAACGCCGTCCTGCCGATCATCGCTGCATCCATCCTGGCCTCGCGCGGGGAGCATCTGATTGAAGAGATCCCGCTGCTGGAAGACGTAAAGACGATCACCGAGTTGCTGAGAAGCCTGGGGGTGTCCGCGGAGCTGAGAGAGGACAGTGTCCGAATCTGCGCGGAAAAGGTGGCCCACACCGAAGCCCCCTACGAACTGGTCCGGAAAATGCGCGCCTCCTTCCTCGTGATGGGGCCGCTTTTGGCCCGAAAGAAACACGCCCGCATTCCCCTGCCCGGGGGATGCGCCATCGGGAGCCGGCCCATCGATCAGCACCTCAAGGGGTTGGAGGCGATGGGCGCCGTCTTTGAGGTGGACAAAGGGATCATTGAAGGACGGGTTCCCGACCGGTTAAGGGGCGCCCGCATCTATCTGGATGTGGCCAGCGTCGGAGCGACGGAAAACATCATGATGGCCGCCACCCTGGCGAAGGGAAGAACGGTGATTGAAAACGCGGCCCGCGAACCCGAGATCGTCGATTTGGCCAATTTCCTCAACGCGATGGGAGCCAAGGTGCGCGGGGCCGGGACCGGAACCATCCGGATCGAGGGCGTCGACTTTCTCCGGGGCACCACATACACGGTGATTCCCGACCGGATCGAAGCGGGAACCTACATGGTGGCCGCTGCGATCACCCGCGGCGAGGTCTTTGTCGAGGGAGCCATCAGCGATCATCTGGGGCCGGTGATCGCCAAGATGCGCGAGATGGGCATCCACGTGCTGGAAGGGGAAAACGGCGTTCACGTGCGGGCGGAAGGCGATCTCCGCCCGGTGGATGTCAAAACCCTTCCGTACCCCGGTTTTCCCACGGACATGCAGGCCCAATTCATGGCTTTGCTCACCACCGTCAAGGGAACCAGCGTCGTCACCGAAACCGTTTTTGAAAACCGGTTCATGCATGTGGAAGAATTGAAGCGGATGGGGGCCCAGATCAAAATCGACGCCCGGACCGCCATCATCGATGGAGGCCATCCCTTGTCCGGAGCCCAGGTGAAAGCGACCGACCTGCGTTCGGGGGCCGCCCTCGTCCTGGCGGGGCTGGCCGCCGAAGGGGAGACGGAAGTCACCGAGCTGCATCACATTGATCGGGGTTATGTCCAGTTGGTGGAAAAATTGAAGGCCTTGGGGGCCGATATCGAGCGCCTGCCGGTGGATACCGAAAAATCCATGACGGAGCCCTCATACGCGTAATCTTTTTGGCGGAGCCGCAACTCGTTCGGGTTGCGGCCTCCGTTTTTTTTTGCGGATCTTCCCGGCCTTGCCGTTCTAAAGGAGCATGTCCTCTCATACACTGAAAGGGAAGGTTGTCCCAGTTCGATGACGCCGAAGGGACGGGGCGGATGGTTGAAGGCGGCTTTGCGGATCATCAAAGGACTGGAGGGCGTTTTCCTTGCGCAAAGGATTGTGGCTGTTCGTTCCGGTTTTCTTTTTCCTCCTGGTGATGCTTGCCCTTCCGGCGCTGTTGGTCAGTTATCCTTCGGCCTCCCCGCGGAATCTCCCGTCGCTCCGGGAAATTCCGCGGGAGAAAGATGAACCGGTCGTCCGGGTGTTTTTGACCGGGGAAAAGCGGGTGATTTCCGTTCCCCTGGAACGATACGTGCGGGGGGTTGTGGCCGCCGAGATGCCCGCCGATTTTCACCTGGAAGCGCTTAAGGCCCAGGCCCTCGCCGCGCGGACCTACATCGTGGACCGGTTGAGGAGCGGCGACTTTTCCGACATGGAAACCTTCGGAGAAAAGGCCCGGGGAGCCCACGTGTCCGATTCCGTCCTGCACCAGGCGTATCGCACCGATGAACAGCTGAAAAAAACCTGGGGAGAACGCTACGCCGCCTATTCCTCCCGGATCAACCGGGCGGTGCTCGACACCCGCGGAAAGATCCTTTTGTACGAAGGGGAACCGATTTACGCGGCCTTTTTTTCCACCAGCAACGGACACACGGAGAATTCGGAGGATGTCTTTTCCAAATCGTTTCCCTATCTCCGAAGCGTTCCCTCTCCCTGGGACAAGGACTCCCCCCGGTTTCTCAACGAAAAGACGCTGACCCTGGACGAATTCATCCAAAAAATGGAGAAGAAGACGGGGAAACGGATCGCCGTCGCGGCTTCCTCCGGGGAAAACTGGATCCGTGTCCTGGAGCGCACCTCCGGACGGCGGATCAAGACCCTTCGGATCGGGGACCAAACCTTTACGGGGCGGCAGGTGCGGGAAGCCCTCGGCCTTTCCTCCACCGATTTCACCTGGACGATTGATCGCGGGCGGATCCGGTTTCAAACCAAGGGATACGGGCACGGCGTCGGCATGAGCCAATGGGGGGCCAATTTGCTCGCCCATCAGGGAAGAAGCGCCGAGGAAATCGTGCGGCACTATTACCGGGGGGTGGACATCGGATCTTTGGACGCCGTGTTGAGTCAAGCTTCGAAGAACAACCGGAAACCGGGAGGAGGGGGCCAGTGATTGGCCCCTTTTTTTTTTTGCCAGAGCGAAAACCGCCAAAGGTGCCCGTGTCCCGAGCGGTTTCCGGAACATGTTCGCAGTCGGTTTCTGGTTACGCAAATTTTCCGGTACGGGGAAAACCGAACAACCACCGGCGGCAACATACCCATTTCGGGAGGAAGCCGTCTCTGATCGGCGGGGAAAATCCCGGGAAGAGGGAACTCATAACCAGAGGAATTCCCATGGGGCTGCAGATGATTTTTTCCACCGCCAGCGTTCTCGTTTTGATCAGCCTGATCAACGCGTTCGGTTCGGAAACGGCTGCTGCGTTTGGCGCAGTGAATCAAATCATATCTTACATTCAAATGCCCGGCATTGCGGCGCGCGACATCCATCGCGGCACAAAATATAGGGGCCGGAAATTGGCAGCGCGTTCATCGCTCTGCGGCCGTCGGGTTCGGGTTCAACTTGTTATTTACAGGCGTTTTAGTCACGTTATGCATGTTTTTCCAGACGGAGATTTTGTCTCTTTTTCTTCCGGATGCCCATCGTTCCCTTGAAATCGCCGAACACATCGTTTCCACAACCTTTTGATCGTATATCCTGTTGAGCGGAACGTTTGTCCTTACCGGAACGGTGCGTGCCGCAGGATCCGTTGCCGTTCCATTGCTGATCACTGTCTTCACGTTGTGGGAATTCAAATCCCCTTCGCCTATTACTGGGGAGGTCAATATGGTTTGGATAAGCTGTGGTGGAGCTTTCCTGTCGCTTTTATCCTTTCAATCGTTCTCCATTCCATTTACTATTTGTCCGGCAGATGGATCAATCCTACCAATGGGAAATGATTTCCGGGACAAGTAGCTTCAGGGACTGCACGCTTTGCCGACAGCCCTTCGCCCGGGACGGAAGGCGGCGGATGAGGGCGGGGAAGGAAACAGAGAGAAAACATAGATTCATTGGAAGGGGATGATGTCCCCATTTTTTTTGTTGTGAAGTTTCGTCTCGATCCCGGTGTTGCGGCCTGTTGCGCCGGATGAAGGCATATCCGGCCCTTCTATGTCCGTCCGTCTGCAACATCAACGGGAGCGCGTTGGCTGAAGGCGGCCGCCCTTTCATTCTTCCACATTGTCCGAAACTGACGGGGATGTCGGCGGCCGATGGGGGAAGGCGCTCAAAAATACTAAAAATTTGTCACCTCAGGTATAAAAAGGTTTTGCCCTGTCCAAAATGTTTCCTGAGGTGATAGCCAAATGAAACCCGAGCAACCGAACAACAACGTGAAACCGATTCACAAGATGAAGTGGCGACTCCGATGGAAGCGCCTGTTTTCGAAAAAATGGGCTTTCCCGGCAATCTATCTCGCAGCGGCTGCACTCATCCTAAGCCTGGTATGGTGGTACTCAACCAGCCAGGAACCCGGTCAAAAACCGACAACCGGGTTGGAGGAAGTTCTGAAGCAGGAGCCGGTGGAAAACGTCAACGCGCCACAGGAGATGATTCTCCCCTTTGCTGAGAATGCTCAGGCAAAAGCGAAAATGGGATTCTACAACGATGCCGGATCCGATCAGTCCAAGGAGACTTCCCTGGTGAAATACGAGAACACCTACTGGCCCCATTCCGGAGTGGACTTTGCCAGGGAGGACGGCAAGAGCTTCGATGTGGTCGCGGCTCTGGACGGAAAAGTGATCCGGGTCGAAGAGAATCCCATCGTCGGCCATCTGGTGGAGATTCAGCATGACAACGGCTTGGTCACCGTTTACCAGAGCTTGTCCGACGTGAAAGTGAAAGAGGGAGAAACCGTTTCCCAGGGCGCTTTGATCGCCCGGGCCGGTGAGAACAGTTTCGAGAAGGATGCCGGCGTGCATCTTCACTTCGAAGTTCGCAAGGATGGGCAGCCGCTCAACCCTGAACAGTATCTGAATTGACGATTTCGGAAGACCGCCCCGGCCCGGGGCGGTCTTCTTCGCCGGGAAGCCCGCGGAAAAGATCCGGGGGCTGACTCCAAAAATCCGCCGTTTTTGGCTTGTCACTGCTTGTAACATGCGAATAACCGCCGAGACGGCTCATATAATGTACCAAACGTTCCGAGGAGGGAGGCGAGGGGGAGTGCATGATTACATCAGGGAGCGGACGATTAAGATCGGTCGCTATTTCGTCGAGACACAGCACACGGTCCGCGCCATCGCCAAGGAATTCGGCGTTTCCAAAAGCACGGTCCACAAGGATCTGACGGAACGCCTGCCGGAAATCAATCCCGAACTTGCCAATAAAGTGAAGGAGATATTGGAATATCATAAATCGATTCGCCATCTCAGAGGCGGTGAGGCAACCCGCATCAAATACAAGCGACAGCGTCCGAAAGCGGAAGAGAAGAAACGGGAAACCACCACCACGATCTGAGGGAAGGGAAAAGGTCACGGGATTCATCAATTCCTTCGGCAATCAAGGAAATACATATCCGAAAAGGAATCACGGAATCCAAGGGCTTGAAACGTCGGGGCAGACGATTCGTGAAGCCGCTTTGTGGAAATTGCCGCCAACCCCCTTTCCACCCCCTTTCAACAGGAGTGGACTTGGGAAACCAATTGCGTTATATTCTCTATAGATACGGTGTCGCAGGTGGAAACTGACACCCGGCGCCGATCCGCCCCGTTTATTGGGTGGACGGGCTGTCCGGCAGGGACCGCCGGCACGAACCCTTTGATGGAGAGGATAACATGGTGGATCGTGATCATCGCATTCCATCCGACGCCGTGGTTCAGGAAAGTTCTCACACCGCAGGCGGCAAAGTGAGCGAGGACGGCGGCACCACGACGGTGATGTGGAAAAAAAATACATCCATGGATGGTTTAAGAGATTCTGGGGGGGAGGATCAACCCGCCCCCTCCTTAAACAAATCGGTTGCGGCGCAACAAGGGGATGATAAGGCGGGGGATCGGAACCATTCCTCACCGCCTCTGAAAACGAAAAAGGAAACCTCGGAGCCTCCCCCTCGTTTGCCCGTCGGAAAGATGAAATGGAGTCAAGCGGAGGAACGGGCCCCGGATTCCGGCGGAAAGCCCCGGGCGGACGGGGAATCCCGGTTGGAAACCAAGGGCTTTCCGGAAGCGGGGAAGGCGGATCGGAAATCCATTCCCGACAATCGGACGGCATCTCCGGGGAGGGAAGGAAAAAAGGGGGATTCCGGGAAGGAATCTTCGGAATCGCCCCGGAAAAAGAAAATTCCCGTCGGCGTGCTCAAATGGCGCAAGGATGAGGAAACGGACGAGGTCAAAAAGGAAAATTCAACCGGAAAAGGGAAAGTGTTTCGCTTGCCCGATTTCGGCAAGGATGAAGAGGAACCGGGCGAAGAGCCATCAAGCGCCCAGCGCCGTTTGAAGAAGGCGGTAAAGGTGTTGTGGATTCCCACGCTGCTGTTTGGTTCGCTCCTGATCGGTCTGATGATCGGATATGCAGGCTTGGGAGGGCAATCGCCCCTGGAAGTGTTCGACCCCGATCTGTGGAGACATATCTATCAGATGGTGTACGGATGAGGAGAACCCGCCATGCCGGAAGAGCGGCAGAGCGGGGTCTTTCGCGTTTTTTGATGTTTCCGTTCGGCATTTAGGGTATAATACATAGGGAATCCGTGAGGAGGGACCCCGCGTGAACCTGCCCAACACACTCACTCTGCTCCGATTTTTTTTCATTCCGCTGTATCTCTTTCTCTATTTTTCGGAGATCCCGGGAAGGATTTACTGGGCATTCGGGGTACTGCTCCTGGCCGGTTTGACCGATGTGATTGACGGATATCTGGCGCGGCGCAACAAACAGGTGACCCAGCTGGGGATCATGCTGGATCCGTTGGCGGACAAATTGATGATGCTGGCGGTTTTTCTCTCTCTGCTGATCTCCCAGCGCATCAGCCTGTGGGCGGCCTTGGCCATTTTCGCCCGTGACCTGGGAATGATTTTCGGTTCGGCCTTTTTTCACTTTCGGGGGAAAAAGACGGTTCCCGCCAATCTGTTGGGCAAGCTGACCACGTTCCTGTTTTATGTGGCCCTGTTCCTCCTCTTTTTCGACTATCCCAATGCCGAAAACTTCTTGTGGTTCGTCATCGCTCTCTCCTTCGTCACCTTCTTCATCTATCTCTTCCAGTTCAAAATGCTGAATCAGCGGACCATGTGACGGAGAACAAGGGTGCCGGCAAGAGGCCGGCACCCTTTATCTTAAATCCCGCCCGATGGGGCGGGCTGATATTAGTTTAAAGGAAATGGGTGAAAATCATACGCGAATTCCCTGAATAGAAATTTCCCGGGTCTTTCGCTATAATGGGGGCAGCAAAAGGAATGAGAAAGGGGCAACGTCATGGAGCTGGACATCAAGGGGATTCAGGAGATCATTCCGCACCGCTATCCCTTTCTGCTCGTGGACCGGATTGTCGAGTGGGAAGCAGGAAAGCGCGCGGTGGGCATTAAAAATGTAACCGTCAATGAACCGTTTTTTCAAGGCCATTTTCCCGAATATCCGGTCATGCCCGGCGTGCTGATCGTGGAGGCGCTGGCCCAGGTGGGGGCGGTGGCAGTGCTGGGGATGGAGGAAAACCGCGGGAAGCTGGCTTTTTTTGCCGGTATTGACAAATTTCGTTTCCGCGGACAGGTGCGCCCGGGGGATGTCCTCCGTCTGGAAGTGGAACTTCTCCGTCTGAAAGGATCGGTGGGGAAAGGAAAGGGCGTCGCCCGGGTCGGCGATCGCGTCGTCGCGGAAGGGGAGCTGATGTTTGCCGTCGGTCAGGGATGATCCGGCTTTGGAGGGACAAATTGGCTTTATTTGGAGGGAACCTTTCTCCTTTCGAAGAAGAAAAATTTATGTCGGTCGAGCAGCGGTTCGGGGAAGGTGGTTCGCCGATATTTTTTTCGTTTATCCGTCTTTTCGGCAAAGGTATGTTTAAAGTAGGAGGGTTCCCGATTTGAAAGTGGTTACCGTTGTCGGTGCTCGTCCCCAGTTTATCAAGGCGGCGCCGGTGCACCGCGTTCTCCGGCGAAGGGCGGAGGAAATCATCGTGCATACGGGTCAGCACTATGACCCGCGTTTGTCGAAGGTGTTTTTCGAGGAGCTGAACATTCCCCAACCGGATTACCATCTGGGCGTCGGCTCCAAAAGCCACGGCGCCCAGACCGGGGAGATGCTCCAGAAGGTGGAGGAAGTGCTGGAGAAGGTGCGTCCCGATCTTCTACTCGTGTACGGGGATACCAACTCCACGTTGGCCGGGGCCCTGGCCGCGGCCAAGATGCACATTCCGATCGCCCACGTGGAGGCGGGGCTTCGCAGCTTCAACCGGCGGATGCCGGAGGAGATCAACCGGGTGCTGACCGATCATCTGTCCCGATGGCTGTTCTGCCCGTGTCCCGATGGCTGTTCTGCCCGACGCGGACGGCGGTCCAAAATCTTGAGCGGGAAGGGATTTCGAAGGGCGTGCACTTGACGGGGGACGTCATGCTGGATGCGGTTTTGTACAACCGAAAACTGGCGGAGGAGCGGTCCCGCATCCTGGAACAGCTGGATCTCAAGCCGCGGGAATTCCTGCTGATCACCCTGCACCGGGCGGAAAACACCGACGATCCCCGGCGGATGAGATCCATCGTTGCCGCCCTCAACGAATTGTCCGTTCCCGCGGTCTTCCCCATGCACCCGCGGACGAGGAACCGGCTGAAGCAGATGGAACTCTCCCTGTCCAATCCCCTGGTTCAAGTGATCGAACCGGTGGGATATCTGGACATGCTCCGGCTGGAGGCCAACGCCAAAAAAATTCTGACGGACTCCGGAGGCGTCCAAAAGGAAGCTTTTTTTCTTCAGGTGCCGGTGATCACCATGCGCGATGAAACCGAATGGGTCGAGACGGTGGAGCAAGGCGCCAACCGCTTGACGGGGGCGGACAAGACAGCCATTCTGGAAGCCGTGGAACGGTTCGAGGTGGATTTCACCCGGATTTCTTCCGTTTTCGGGGATGGCCGGGCGGCTGAACGGATCGTCGATCACCTCATGCGCGATTCAGAGCTCTGATCGGTTGCTTGAGAGCCAAGGCGTGAGGCGAGGTGAAAAAATCAGCGATGAGTTTAAAAGTGCTTGTCATATCCCACATGTATCCCAATCCGGCCAATCCCATGTCCGGGATATTTGTGCATAATCAGGTGAAAGCCCTCAGGCAGGCCGGAGTGGAGTGTCGGGTGCTTTCCCCCGTTCCCCGTTTTCCCCTGTATCCCAAATGGCGGGTTTATCGCCGGTTTCCCTCCCAGACGGTGATGGACGGGATTCCGATCCATTATCTGCCGACATGGATGTTTCCCGGAGGGATGTTTTTTTCTTCGTACGGCCGGCTGTATTATATGTCCCTGCTTTCGGTTCTGCCGTCGATTCGGAAACGGTTTCCCTTCGACCTGATTCATTGTCATACCATTTATCCGGACGGATATGCCGGCGGAATGTTGAAGGCGAAGTTTTCCGTTCCCGTGGTGAGCACGATCCACGGATCGGACATCCTCCTGTATCCCCGCCGGAGCCGGGGCGTCTTCCGCAATACGGAGCGGGCGCTTCGGATGAACGACCACATCATCGCGGTGAGCAATCTCTTGATGAAAGAGGCCCAGCAGGTGGTGGCCGGGGTGGATGTGTCCACCATATACAACGGTTTCGATCCCAGCCGTTTTTATCCCATGGATTCCAAGGCGGCGCGGAAGAAGCTCGATCTGTCGCTGGAGGAGAAGGTGGCGCTGTTCGTCGGCAATCTGAATCCCGTCAAAGGGCTTCAAGTGCTCCTGAAGGCGTTTTGCCGGGTGGTGGAGCAGGTGCCCAGAGCCCGCCTGGTGCTGGTGGGAGACGGGCCGCTCCGCTCGGCGCTGAAGCGGCAGGTGCGGGAGTGCAATCTGGAGGAGAAGGTGACCTTCGCCGGCCGCCGGCCTCACGATGAAATTCCCCTCTGGATCAACAGCAGCGATGTGGTGGTCCTGCCCAGCCTGAGCGAGGGATTCGGCGGAATCGTGCTGGAAGCCATGGGGTGCGGGAAACCGGTGGTGACGACCGATGTCGCGGGAGCAGCGGAGATCGTGCAACACCGCAAGACCGGCTATCTGGTGAAGCCGGAGGATTCCGAGGGCCTGGCCCAGTACATGACCATTTTGCTGAAGGACGAGGGCGGGTTGATCGGCGACATGGGCGAGCGGGCCTATGCCGCCTCCGGCAACTACACCTGGAAGCAGAACGCCTCCCAGGTCATCGAACTGTACTGCCGATTGTTAAGGCGATGATAAGTTTGCGTGGGATTTTGTTGAAGGGGATACAAAAAAGAGACCATTTATGTTACATTGGAGGGTGAGGTTTGTAATCTTTCTGTAACATAAAAGTAACACGAGATCATCATCCACGGCTGAAAGAAGGGGTCCGGGTGGTACGATACGGGATTGTGGGATGCGGCCACATCGCCAAAAAACATGTGGACGCCATCGTCGCAACCGAAGGGGCGGAATTGGCGGCCGTCTGCGACACGGATCCGGCTCGGATCGCTCCCTTTGTCAAAGAGGGCATCCGGGGCTACACCGATTTGGAACAAATGTTGAAAGACGGCGCGGTGGACGTGGTGTCGATCTGCACTCCCAGCGGTCTGCACGCGGAATTGGCCGTCCGGGCGGCGAAGGCCGGAAAACACGTGGTGGTCGAAAAGCCGATGGCCATGAATCTGGACGAGGCGGACCGCATGATCGCCGCCTGTGAAAAAAACGGCGTGTTGATGACGGTGGTTCACCCCAACCGCTTTCGCCCTGCGGTGATGGAACTTAAGCGCCGGATGGAGGAAGGGGCCTTCGGGACCATCGGCCACGCCAATGCCACCGTTCGCTGGAACCGGAACCAGGCCTACTATGACCAGGCGCCCTGGCGCGGGACCCGGGCCATGGACGGCGGCGTCCTGATGAACCAGGCCATTCACAATCTGGATCTGCTCCTGTGGCTCCTGGGCGAGGTGGAAGAGGTCGCCTCCTATCAGGCGACCCGGATTCGCCGGATCGAGGCGGAGGACACTTCCGTGTCGGTGCTTCGCTTCAAAAGCGGAGCCCTGGGGGTGATCGAGGCGGCGGTCACGGTCTACCCCCGGAACTTGGAGGAGTCCCTCGCCATTTTTGGCGAGAAGGGAACGGCGGTGATCGGAGGCCCGACGGCCAACTGGATCAAAACCTGGCGGTTTGCCGACTTGACGGAGGAGGAATCCCGGGCAACCATTGCCCGCGTGGAAAAGGATCCGTACGGAGTGCCCGGTCACCGGTGCATCATCGAGGACATGACCGAAGCGGTCCGGACCGGCAGGAGGCCGAAAATCACCGGGGAGGACGGACGGCGCGCCCTGGAGCTGGCGGTCGCCTGCAATCGGGCGGCGGCTTTCGGCCGGCCGGTGCGGCTTGATTCGCTCAGATAACCAATCCCAAAAAGGCGGGTGGCAACCACCGATGAATATCCCCTTGATGGATCTGAAGGCCCAATACCGGTCGATCCGTGAAGAGGTGCTGAAGGCCGTGGAGGGGGTGTTGGAGGGCGGCCGGTATATCCTCGGTCCGGAGGTGAAAGCTCTGGAGGAGGAGGTGGCCGCCCTTTGCGGTGCGGCCCACGGAGTGGGCGTCGCCAACGGAACCGACGCCCTGGTCCTGACGCTGGATGCCCTCGGGATCGGGCCCGGCGACGAGGTGATCACGACGCCCTTCACCTTTTTCGCGACGGCGGAGTCGATTTCCCGGGTGGGAGCCACGCCGGTTTTTGTCGACATTGATCCCGGCACCTTCAACCTGGACGTTTCAAAGATCAAGGAGGGGATCACCCCCCGAACCAAGGCGATCCTGCCGGTTCACATCTTCGGTCAGCCCGCCGATATGGACGAAGTGACGGCGATCGCCCGGGAGCACGGTCTGTGGGTCATCGAGGACGCCTGCCAGGCGATCGGGGCGGAGTACCGGGGAAGGAAAGTGGGTTCCCTGGGGCATGCCGCCTGTTTCTCCTTTTTTCCCACCAAAAACCTGGGCGGGTACGGCGACGGCGGCATGGTCGTCACCGACGACGAATCCCTGGCCCGGAAGCTGCGCAGCCTCCGGGTGCACGGCCGCACGCCGGAGTCGAAGTATGTGAACACCAGGATCGGGTACAACAGCCGGCTCGATGAGCTGCAGGCCGCCGTCCTGCGCGTCAAGCTGCGCCGTCTGGAAAAGTGGAACGAAGCCCGCCGGCGAAAAGCCCGCCTCTACAGCGAACTGCTGCGGGACGTGCCGGTTGAACCCCCCGTGGAAGCGGCGGACCGCACCCACATCTACCACCTTTATGTCATCCAGACCGAGGAGCGGGACGCCCTGCTCGCTCACCTGAAGCGGCACGGCATCGCATCCGGCGTCTACTACCCGATTCCCCTCCACCTGCAAGAGGTGTACCGCTCCTTGGGGTACGGGGAAGGAAGCCTGCCCCGGGCGGAGACGGCGGCGAAACGGACCTTGGCCCTGCCCCTCTATCCGGAGATGCCGGAAGAAGCGGTCCGCCGTGTGGCGGAAGTCGTGCGCCGGTTCTTTGAGGGGGGCTGACGGGCGGAAACGGCTTTCGGGGAAGAACCGTTTTATACGGAGAGCGGACCGGATGAGAGGCCCAAAGAGCGTGGCGGACGATTTCGTGGACAAAGGGATGAGGCGACATGAGCACCGAGGAGTTGCTCAGGAAAATCGAAGAGAAGACCGCGCTGATCGGGGTGGTCGGCCTCGGCTACGTGGGGCTTCCCTTGGCGGTGGAAAAGGCCAAGGCGGGGTATCCGGTCATCGGGTTCGACATCCAAAAGAAGCGGGTCGACATGGTGAATCAAGGCATCAATTACATCGGGGATGTGGTGGATGAGGACCTGAAGGAGCTGGTGCAGCAGGGGCGGCTGCGGGCGACCACCGATTATTCCCACATCCGGGAAGTGGATGCGGTCGCCATTTGCGTTCCCACCCCCTTGGACAAGTACCAGCAGCCCAACATCTCCTATGTGAAGGGGTCGGCCCGCGAAATCGCCAAATACCTCCATCCGGGGATGCTGGTGGTTCTCGAAAGCACGACCTATCCGGGAACGACCGAGGAGGTGGTCCGGCCGATCCTGGAGGAGACCGGCCTCAAGGTGGGGCGGGATTTCCACCTCGCCTATTCACCGGAGCGAGTGGATCCCGGCAACAAGGTGTACAACACGAAAAACACGCCCAAGGTGGTGGGGGGTGTCACGCCGGCCTGCACCCGGGTGGCGGCCATGCTGTACCGTCAGGTGCTGGAGGGGGAAGTGTTTGAGGTTTCCAGCCCGGCGGTGGCGGAAATGGAGAAGATTCTGGAGAACACCTTCCGCAACATCAACATCGCCCTGGCGAACGAGATGGCCATCCTGTGCCACAAGATGGGGATCGACATCTGGGAAGTGATTGAGGCGGCCAAGACCAAGCCCTACGGGTTCATGGCCTTTTATCCCGGACCGGGGCTGGGGGGTCACTGCATTCCCATCGATCCCTTCTACCTCACCTGGAAGGCGCGGGAATACAGATACCACACCCGCCTGATCGAGCTGGCGGGGGAGATCAACAATTACATGCCGGAGTTCGTCGTCGAGCGGTTGGTGAAAATCCTCAACCGCCACAAGAAGCCGCTTAACGGTTCCCGGGTGCTCCTGCTCGGAGTCGCCTACAAGAGGGACATCGATGACATGCGGGAATCGCCGGTGCTGGAGATCATCCGGCTTCTCGAGGAGTACGGGGCGAGCGTGAGGGTGTGCGATCCGCACATCCCTTCCTTCCGCGTCGGGGACCGAAAATACCATTGTGAACCGCTCACCCCGGAGCTGCTCGATTGGGCCGACGCGACGGTGATCACCACGGATCACAGCGCGTTCGATTACCGGATGATCGCCGACTGCGCCCGGGTGATCTTCGACACGCGCAACGCGATGAAGGGGATCAGCGACATCCGCGGCGATTACGAGAAACTGTGAGGCGGTTTTCCATGAACGTGATACACGATTCCGTGCGCATGGGAGAAAACGTGAAGCTGGGCCCCTTTGCGGTCATCGAAGAGGGAGCGGTTCTGGGGGACGGGGTGACCGTCGGCCCCCACGTGGTGATCCATGCGGGAACGGTGATCGGATCAAATGTTACCATCTGCGCCGGGGCCGTGCTGGGCCGCTGGCCGAAACCGGCCAAAACCAGCACCGTCAAAGTGGATCCCGATCTGCCGCCCCTTCGGATCGGGGATGGGGTGACGATCGGGGCCGCCGCGGTTCTCTACCGGGGCAGCCGGATCGGACGAAATGTCATGATCGGCGATGCGGCCACCGTCCGGGAAAAATGCACCGTCGGAAACGATGTCGTCATCGGACGGGGGGTGGCCGTGGAGAACCAGGTGGAAATCGGTGATCGGACCAAGATCCAGACCAATGCGTACATCACCGCCTACACGGTTCTGGAGGATCATGTGTTCATCGCGCCGGGAGTGATCACCACCAATGACAATTTCATGGGCCGGACCGAGGAGCGCTTCAAACACATCTCGGGACCGCGGGTGAAGCGGGGGGCCCGTGTCGGGGGAGGAGCCGTTCTCCTTCCGGGAGTGACGGTGGCCGAGGAGAGCTTCATCGCCGCCGGCGCGGTGGTCAACCGGGACACGGAACCGGGCGTGGTGTACGTGGGCGTTCCGGCGCGCCCGCTGCGCAAAGTGCCGGATGGGGAGAAACTGGAGCATCAAGATTAGATAGAAAGGTTTAGGGTGCGGATATGCTGGCCAAACTGAAACAGCTGTTCTCTGATTCTGCCGCCTTCGCCATCGCCCAGATGGGAAACAAGCTGGTGGCCTTTCTGCTGATTCCGGTCTACACGAGCTATCTGGATCCGAGCCAATATGCCGACTGGGGTTTGACCAACACGATCACGATGATCGTCTCCTACCTGTCCATTCTGGGCACGGATGCCGCCCTCGCCTTCTATTATTTCGATGCCAAAGAGAAGCAGGAACGGCGCGCCTATTTCACGGCGGCCACACTGTTTTCCGCGGGGATCTGCACGCTCTTTCTCATCGTCGCCCTGGGGTTCGGTTCTCCCCTCGCCCGGGCGCTGTACGGCCGTCCGACGGGGTATGAATATCTCCTGACGCTGGCCATGCTGGCGACGGTGGCATCCATCGTCATCCAGATGAATCTGGCATACGCCCGCTACAGCCGAAAAGTGTGGACCTTCAACGCGATGAGCATGAGCTATGTCATCGGCTCGGCGCTGTTGAACGTGGTCTTTTTGAAATACACCGATTGGGGAGTCAATGCGATCTTCGTCGGCCAGGTGGTGGCGGGCGCCGCCGTTGCCCTGATTCTGGTCTGGATGTTTCGGAGGGAGTTCACCCGGAGGGTGCGCTGGGATCACCTGAAGCACCTGCTCCGCTACGGGGCTCCGCTCCTGCCGACCCTTCTCGCCTTTTGGATGATGAACATGCTGAACCGGCCGATGATCATCTATTTCGCCTCCCGGGAGGAGGCGGGGCTGTTCGAGGCGGCCTTCCGCTTCGCCAGCGTCATCGCCCTGATCACCGCCGCCTTTCAGCTGGCATGGCGCCCCTTCGCCATGTCGGTCAAGGACCGGGCGGATGCGCCGCGCATCTACAGTCTGGTGGGGAGAGCCTTTATCGTCGTCGCCGCCCTGGCCATCATGGGTCTCAGCTTTGTCATCCAGCCGTTGATGGAACTGGCCACCGGGCAGCCGGAGTTTGCCGAGGCTTACCCTTACGTGTGGATGCTCTCCCTGGCGACGGTGCTCAACACCTTTCACCTGATCGTCGGGGTGGGCCTGCTGATTCACAAGAAAACGCAGGTGATCTCCAAGGTTTTTGTGCTCGCGGCGTTCCTTTACGTGCTGGGCAACATGGTGGCCATCCCCCTCTTCCGCAACTGGGGGGCGTCGGCCATGGCGATGCTCGCATATCTTTTTATCGTGATCCTCATCCACCGTCGCTCCCAGGCCACGTATCCCGTCGACTTCCGCATGGGCTCCATCCTGCTGTTCCTTTTGGTCTATCTGGCCGTGATGGCGGGAATCACTTGGATTCAGGTGGACGGGTGGTCCAATAAGTGGGTCTACTACTTCCTCGGCCTGGCGGTTGTGATTGTCTCCGTCTTTGCGACCGGCATTTTCCGGCTCCAATCCCTCTTCGGGGCCCTTCACCGGTTGCCGGAGCTTTTGAAAGGGAGGTGAAAACCGATGCGTCTTTTCCCCTATTCCGACAAAGGGCATCTTCAAACCCTGTTCGTGATCATGGTGGCCTTCGCCCTGCTGGGGCCCACTTTCGGAATTCCGGTGACGCCCAATTTCAAGCTCACCCTGTTTCGCGTGACCTTTTTTGTGCTCCTGGGACTCCTTCTGTTCCAGTGGGCTTTTCGGCACCGTCCGGAAATCGTGCACATGAGCCGGATCCGGTCCCATGTGGGCTTTTTCGCCTTTTGGCTGGCCTACAGCGCCGTTTCCCTGACCTGGGCCTTGGATCCCGGCCTGGGCGTTCGTTACACGATCTTCCTGTTCATGATGATCACCCTCTGCCTGACCTTTCCCTTTTTCATCCGGTCGGAGGAGTCTCTGTGGAGGATCTTCCGGACGGTGTTCTGGACCTCGTTCGTCATCGTCGCCTACGGGGTTTTTGAATCGGTCACCCGCATCCATCTGCCTTCCTCGAGGTATTGGGGACAGGACGCGGCATCGGTCACCTCCGTTTTCACCAACCAGAACGACCTGGCGACCGCCATCACCCTGCTCCTTCCCTTCCTGGGGCTCGCCCTGTACAGCCTGAGGGGCGGTTTGCGGCAAAAGGGAATGGTTTACCTGGCGATCGTCTTCGCCCTGTACTGCCTGCTGGTGACGGGATCCAGGGGCAACACCTTTTTCGCGCTGCCCTTGATGATCGTCGCCTGGCTCGCGACGCTGCCCTTCACCGTGCCCCGGGAGAAGCTACTAAGCTGGCGCAATTGGCTGAAGGGGGCCGGGGTGGTCATTTCCATCGCGCTGATCGTGGGCTTTATGTACATGGTCCTTTTCGACGGGGCCACGCGAGGCAAACTGGCCACCTCCTTCGGCATCCTTTTGGACATTCAGGGGACCACCTGGAATGTGGATGAATGGAACGGACAGCTGGAGGCGGGCGCCGGCACCCAGGGCTTGAGCATCGTGATCCGCTGGTATCTGCTGATGTACGGGCTGCGCTTTCTGAGGGAGAGCCACTTCATGGGGGTTGGAGCCGGCAATGTGGAGGCCCGCATGGAGGCCTACCGTGAGCTGCTGGATAACAAGGTGAACATCCACAACTGGTGGGCGGAGATTCTGGTCAACTTCGGCGTGATCGTCTTTGCCCTGTATGTGGTTTTTTATGTCCTCCTCCTGTGGCGCCTGTGGAAGCTGGCGCGGCTGAAAACCTCCCCCCAGGTCAGCCCGTTGGTCCGGTGGGGCGCCCATTCCAGCATGCTGGCCCTGATCGGCTACCTGTTCGGAGGAATGGTTCCCAGCACGGCGATTCACTTCACGCCGATGTGGATTGTTTACGGGATCGCCCTGGCTGTCGTGGTGGTGGGTGAACATCAGAAGGCGTGCCGCAATGGAACCGATGGCGGCCCTGCGACTCTTCCCGATCGCTGAAGGGACGGGGCCCCTGAAAGGGGAGTGAAGGATGGTCCGCAAAGTGATGATTTTCAGTTCCGTTCACCGGCACGATGATTCCCGGATCTTTCACAAACAGGCCGTCTCGCTGGCCCGGGCGGGCTATCGGGTGGAACTTCATGCCGTCGCCGACTTTGATCAGCGGATGGAAAACGGGATCTGCATCGTCGGCCTCCCTGCCCACCGGAGCCGTCTGCGGCGGCTGTCGGCCGGGTGGCGGCTGTTTCGGAGGGCGCTCCGGTCCCAGGCGGACGTGTACCACTTTCACGATCCGGAACTGCTCCCCTGGGGGCTCTTGATCAAATGGGTGACCCGCCGGCCCGTGGTGTACGATGCCCATGAGGATTTGCCCAAACAGATCCACACCAAACCGTGGATTCCCTCCCCCTTGCGCGGGATCGTCTCCCGGTGGGTTCATCGGGTGGAAAAGGGAATTGCCCGCCGGCTCTCCGCCGTCGTCGCCGCGACGGAGGCGATCGGCGAACAATTTGCCGGGGCGCCGAAGGTGACGGTGATCAAAAATTATCCGCTTCCGATGCCCGAGATGGATGGGACGGAACGGGAGAAGGCCAATCGGATCCTGTACGTCGGGGGGATCTCCTATCTGCGGGGATATCGGGAGATGATCGCCATGATGGATCACCTTCCCCCCGAGCTGAAAGCGGAGCTTCACCTCATCGGACCGCTCCAGCACATTGATGAGGGGGAGCGGGACCCCGAGCGGCTCAGGAAAAAGGGAATCCACCTTCACGGCGCCGTCCCCTTCCGGGAGGTGCCCGGTTGGCTGTCCAAGGGAAAGGTGGGGCTTGTTTGCCTTCATCCCGTGGAAAATTACCGGGAATCGCTTCCGATCAAGATGTTTGAATACATGGCCGCGGGCATTCCGGTGGTGGCCACCGATTTTCCCTTGTGGCGGAAGATCCTCGAGGAGAATGAATGCGGCGTGACCGTCAATCCCCTCGACCCGGCGGAGATGGCGGAGAAGGTGGCCGCTCTGCTCAGGGACGACCGGCTGCGTCGCCGCCTGGGGGAAAACGGCCGTCGGGCCCATCGGGAGAAATACCATTGGGGGGCGGAGGAAGCCAAACTGCTGGATCTTTACCGGGAATTGACCACGGAACGGGGGAAATCCATGGAAGAAAGACCCTTCAGGATTTGGCTCGCCAACCATTATGCCGTGCCGCCCAACATCGAGGGGATCACCCGTCACTTCGAGCTGGCCAGGGAGTGGGTGGAGAAGGAACATGCGGAAGTGACCCTGTGGTTGTCCCGGTTCCTTCACCCGCGGCGGTCCTTTATCACCGAGAGCGAGATGCGGCAGGTGGAGAGGATTCCGGGCCTTCAGCTGAAATGGCTGTGGTCGTTTCCCCACCGGCGCAACGACGTCCGGCGCATTATCAACATGGTCAGTTTTGCCGCGATGTTTTTCTTCGCCGGTTTGTTCCGGAAAAAGCCCGATGTGCTGGTGGCCTCTTCCCCCCATCTGCTCACGGGATTGGCCGGCTGGCTGCTCGCCCGGCTGAAGGGTTGTCCCTTCGTGCTGGAAGTTCGCGACCTCTGGCCGGATTCCCTCATCCACATGGGAAGGCTGAACAATCCGGCGGTGATCCGGCTGCTCCGCTGGCTGGAGTCCTTTTTGTACCACCGTTCCGACCGGATTGTGGTGCTGACCGAATACCAGCGGAGGTTTATCATCGCCAAGGGCATCGCCTCCGACCGGGTTACGCTGATTCCCAACGGCGTGGTGGTCGGTTCCTGGAAACCCTCCCCCTCCCGGCGGGAGGAAATCCGCCGCAAGTGGGGAATTCCGCAGGATCGCTTCGTGGCCATCTACACCGGCGCCCACGGGCCGGCCAACGCCCTGGACGTGGTCGTTAAGGCCGGGGCGCATCTGGAACCGGGGATCTCCATCGTCCTGATGGGGGACGGGCCGGAGAAGGAAAAGCTGATCCGGCTGAAGGAAGAGATGGGGCTGAGCAATGTCCATCTGATGGATCCGGTTCCCAAGCGGGAAGTGTACGATTACATCCATGCCGCCGACTGCAGCATCATCAGTCTTGCGGACAACGAGATTTTCCGCGGTGCCCGGTCCAACAAGCTTTACGATTACATGTTCGTGGGGCTCCCGATCGTGACAACCGTGGACGGGGAACTCAGGGAAATCATCGAAGGAAACGGCGTCGGGGTGTTTGCCGGCGCGGAGGATCCGGAGGGATTGGCAAAGGCGATCGCCCGGATCCGGAGCTTGACGCCGGATGAGCGGGAGCGGATCGCCCAACGGGGGATGGATTATGTCCAGCGGGAAGGAAACCGGAGAACGCTGGCGCACAGGTATTTTCTTCTGCTGAAGCAGTTGGGGGATCAGGAGCGTTTTGTCGACACGTCGGTCCCGGAACGGCGTTGATGCGGTGGAGAAGGCGGTTGTTGGGGAAGGGCCTTTTCCGGATCCGTGCAGATTTGCACCTTGCACCACTTCCCTACGATCTCAAGCAAGCATCGGATGGATGCGGGGAGGATGTACGATGAAAGTGATGGTAACGGGCGGTGCCGGTTTTATCGGCTCGCACATCGTGGACCGCTTGATCGAGCTTGGACATGATGTCATCATCCTGGACAATCTCAGCACGGGAAAGAAGGCCTTCATCCACCCGGGGGCGTCTTTTTACCAAGTGGACCTTCGGGATCGACGGCTCGGGGAGATCCTGGAGGCGGAGCGGCCGGAGGCCGTGATTCACCAGGCGGCGCAGATCGATGTGCCGACCTCGGTGAAGGATCCCCTGTTCGATGCGGAGACGAACATTTTGGGGACCCTGCAGTTGCTTGAGGCGTGTCGCCGGTCGGGGGTGCGAAAAATCGTGTACGCCTCCTCGGCGGCGGTTTACGGGGAGCCGGTTTTTCTTCCCATCGACGAGGAACACCCGGTGGATCCCCTTTCCAACTACGGGATCTCCAAATACACGCCGGAATGTTACCTGAAGGTGTACAAGCAATTGTACGGGTTGGATTACACGATTCTCCGCTACGCCAATGTTTACGGGATTCGACAGGATCCGCGGGGCGAGGGCGGCGTGATCGCCATTTTCCTCGACCGGGTGCTCCGGAAAGAGGCCTTGACGATCTTCGGCGACGGAAAGCAAACCCGGGATTTTGTCTATGTGGGGGATATCGCCGAGGCCAACATCCGCGCCCTGCATCGCGGAAGCGGCAGGGTTTTCAATCTGGGAACGGGCGTCCCCACCTCCCTCGAGGAGCTTGTCCGGATTTTGGGGGAGGTGACGGAGAAAGAGATTCGGGTGGAATATGCCCCTGAGCGGCCGGGGGACATCAGGCACAGTCATTTCGACTGCCGTCGGGCGGAGAAATGGCTGGATTGGACTCCCCGCATCGACCTCAAGACGGGGCTTCGAATGACCTACGAATACTATCTTGAAGCCGCCCGTCGCCTTCCCTGAAGGGCTGTAAAGAAGATGAAACATATCCGCAAAAGAACGCGTCTATATCTATAGAAGGAAATCCGGGGGCGCGGACAGCGGGCGGAGGCAGATCCGCCTTTTCCCGGCGAAGACGAAGCCGTGGCGTCTTTGTGAAAGGATTTGCGCGGACTATTGTCAACGGCGCCCGACTAAAGTATACTTGATACAGTAAACGTCTTGTAATCTTCGTGTAACATTTTGGATGTCACGTCGACCCGGGGCGGATGGGAGCCTTCACCATTTGGAAGCAGGAGTGGTTGCGGATGCGTTCACGAGTGGTCTGCGATTGCGATGCGTACGCATTTGCCGAAAGGATGCCGGAAAGCGTATCTCCCTTGTACCCCGCGATCAAACGGGTGTTTGAAATCGTCTTTTCCATTGTCTTTTTGATTGTGACCTTTCCGGTGCTTCTCCTGACCGCGATCGCCATCAAACTGGAGTCGAAGGGACCCATCTTCTATCGCCAGGAGCGGGTGGGGCTTCACGGAAAAACCTTCAATGTGCTGAAACTCCGCTCGATGCGCATCGATGCCGAGAAAAACGGTCCGCAATGGGCTGAAAAAAATGATCCCCGGGTCACCCGTGTCGGGCGATTCATCCGGAAGACCCGGATTGACGAGATTCCCCAGCTGATCAACATTCTTCGGGGAGACATGAGCCTGATCGGTCCCCGGCCGGAACGTCCGTGTTTCACGGAGCAATTTGCCCGGGAGATTCCCGGTTTCAAGATGCGATTGATGGTCAAACCCGGGTTGACGGGCTGGGCTCAGGTGAACGGGGGTTATGACGCGACCCCGCGGGAGAAATTCGAAATGGATATGTATTACATTCAAAACCAGTCCCTTTCCCTGGATATGAAAATCCTCCTGCGCACCGTCTGGGTGGTTCTCTCGGGAAGCGGGGCCCGTTGAGGGCCAGCACCCGGAAAAAGCGGATCCGGAAGTTTCAGCCGGCCTCCGAGGGCCGGCTTTTCATTCAAGGGGCGGAAGCTGTTCCGCCCCTTTTCTCATTTGTCCCGCCTGGGAGAGGAAAAGGGCGTGCCGTCCGGGGAGGCTTTTCGGAATGCAAAAATCGACCGCCTGAGACGGTCGATCGTTTCGGTTGCCATCGATTGTCCCACAGGGTGGGTTATGGATCAGGTGCCCTGTTTACAGGATCCGAGTCGTTTCGGACCGGCTAAAACAAGCCGCGCAGCAAATAGTAAATCAACAGCCACAGCGGGACACTCATGAAAGTGGCGTTGAACAGACCAAGCCAGAACGCTTTTCCGACGACCGGGCAGTCCATGGGGGGGGGCACCTCCGAGATTCCTTTGGTATTTTTATTATACGTCACTGAATTCCCTGAGTGGGGATTTTTTGTCAATTGTAAACGAAATGTAATGCAGAGGTAATCTCGGAGTCATAAGCCGGCCGGTTCAAGTCTCCCGTTCCCGGTACGCCGTTTCCCCTTCCGTCACCGTTCCCTGGCCGCCGGTGATTTCGGCCAGGTGTTGCTGGAAAGCCTTTTCCTCGCCCGCCGGAATCCAGACGGTCCAACTCACCTTGTCCGTGAAGCGGGGGGGATCGAAGTCGTATCCGGAGGTTCGGAGGGCGTGCTCCACTTTGCCCATCCAGGAATAATCCAGGGTGACCTCCATCGCCCGGTGAAGCTGCCGGATCACCGTCCCGGCCGCGTCCAAACCGGCGGAGGCGGCTTGGCTGTATGCCCGGACCAGGCCGCTCGCGCCCAGCTTGATGCCCCCGAAATAACGGGTGACGACGATGGCGGTATCCACCAGTTCCCGGGCGCGAATCACCTCCAGGATCGGCCGGCCGGCGGTGCCCGCCGGTTCTCCGTCATCGGAGGATCGCTGCATTTCGCCGCTGCGGCCGACGACCCATGCGTAGCAGTTGTGGGTGGCGTCCCAGTGACGGCGGGAGATTTCCTGAACGAAGGAGGCGGCTTCCTCCTCCGATTCGACCCGGCTGGCGTAGGCGATGAAGCGGGATTTTTGAATCACGATCTCCGCTTCCCCGTACCGTTTGACTGTGCGATAGCGCAAAGGTTGGGCCATTGTGGCGTCAACTCCTTGTCGTTTCGGATCGAAAAGGGGGCGCACAAACAAAAAGAGGCTCCCATCGTGGAAAGGATTGTCGAAAGGGTAGCCATGGCGATCCGGTTTTGCTATCATGGATGCGAATTCCATAAAAAGAGACAATTTCCTCTCCCGGCATCATCGGGATGAGGCGAAAGGAGAAGCCGTCATGTTCTTTTCCTTCGGGATTCATCCGGTATACTTGCTGCGGGTTCCGAAACCTCTGGATTTGCCCTCATCCACGGGAACGCCCGGCGCCGTCCGGACGGAGTCCGGTCCGAGGCGCCGGGCAATGAAGCGGTGGGTTCCCTCCGCGCGGTTCCGGGACGGGGTCGGCCGGGCCGACAATCCGTTTCCGAAGGTGCGGGGACCGACCTAATATGAGTTTTGGGATTCTCCGCTTCCCTGTGGTGTGTCGGGGATGCCTGAATCCGGGGTGCTTCCTTCCGGCGAGGAGGGAGGATCCAGTTCCAGATGTTCCCGGAGGATTTTGCTGATCCGTTGCCGTTCCTCTTCGCTGATCTGCACGATCGAGGCGTTGAACGATCCGATCCGGGCCGTGCCGTTGGTGACGTTCATCTCGATCGATTCAATGTTGTCCTTTGAGATCTTCCGGGCCAAGTTCTGCAGGGCGATCATTTCCTCCACCTTGAAGCTGGTGGAGACGTTTTCCCCCAGGATGCCCAGGATCTCGTTGATTTTGGTCAGACCCTTGAAGCTGACGGCCTTGTCCATCAGGTTCATCAGCACTTCCCGCTGCCGCTCGTTCCGTCCGAGATCCCCCCGGGGATCCCGCTTCCGCATGCGGACGTAGGACAGGGCCTGATCGCCGTTCAGATGCATCGGTCCCTTTGTAAAATAATATCTCTCCTGTCTGCCCAGCTTTTTCTCCCAGAAATCGAATTTCACATTGACGTCCACTCCGCCCAGGGCATCTACGATATCGATGAATCCCTTAAAGTTCACCTTGGCGTAGTAGTCGATGGGAACGTTCAGGAGAAGCTCGATCGTCTCGGCGGTGTTGGTGACGGGGTCCACCCCTTTTTGCTTTCCCCAATAGGGCGCGGAGTTGATCTTATCCCGATGGCCACCGGTGTTGGCGATCTCCACGTAGCTGTCCCGCGGGATGCTGACCAGCTTGACGGATTGGGTTTTGGGATTGATTGCGGCGACCATGATCACGTCGGCCCGCCAATTATCGGTTTCTTTTCTCACATCCGTTCCGAGGAGAAGCACGGTGAAGGGTTTGTCGAGGGTCGGCACGTTTTCACGCAACTTCGATTTTTCCCGCTCCATCGGCTTGTGCGTGTCCGCCGCCGCGTCCCACGTCCGGTAAAAGAGATAGCTCCCCGAAAGGATAATAACGGCCAATGAGAGAAAAACGGCGCGAAACAGCCATTTCTTGATCCGTTTCTTTCGGACGCGTTCAACCCGGCTCTGATTGATTCGTCTCATGGCCTTTCCTCGCTTCATGTTTCCATAACATTCTCTCCTCATACTATCATCTTATTTCTAACTTCACAAGTAGAAAAATAATGAATCGCGCTGATGTCAAGCCTCCAGTTCCAGGTGGCGCCGCAACAGGGAGCGGATGCGAAGCCGCTCCTTTTCCGGAACGATGAAGTAGTATCGGCTGCCCCACTCGTCACGGCCGTGAAATTGAAGGGTTTCAATGTTTTTTTCGGGAACCCGGGACAGGGTGTAGTACAGGCTGACCGCGTCCTTCAGGGTGAGGGATGTTTCCGTGTGGACGCGAAGGATGTTGAACAGCCGGTTCAATTTCAACAGCGTGGAGGGATGCTTGCTTTTGCGCCAGAGGCTGCGGAGCACCTGCTGTTGACGTCGGTGGCGGTCAAAGTCGTTGGTTCCGGTCCGGTCCCGGATGTAGGCGAGCGCCTGGGATCCGTTCAGATGCATGGGCCCCTTGTGAAAGCGGTGGCCCAGATAGGAGAAGGAGCGGGGGCTGTTTACGTCGACGCCCTGGAACAGATCGACGATGTTCCGAAAGCCCTTCATGTTGACCTTCACGTAGTGGTCGACGGGGACGTCCAGAAAGGATTCCACGGTTTGGATGGTGGAGAGGGTGCCGTCGCCGCGGGCGTAGGCGTGATTGATCTTGTCCAGCGCCGTCCGGCCTCTTCCCAGGCTGATCCGGACTTTGGTGTCCCGCGGCACATGGAGGATTTTTACGCTCTTTTTCTTCGGATGGATGGCGAGCAGCACCAGGGCGTCGGTCCGGCCGGGGTCGCCGCGCCGCTGATCCACCCCGATCAACAACAGGGTGGTCGGCCGGTCGAGGGGAACCGGCGGTGCTTCCGGCCGGTTCCGCACCGGGTGATGACGGGCGGTTTTTGGAGGCTCGGACGGACGGGTGTGGGCGTTCCACATTGCGATTCCGCCCAGGAAAAAGAGAATGCAGGATGCGGCGAGCATGAGGCGAAGCCCTTTGGACATGGCAATTCCCCCTTCGGAGCGCGGATGCCGCCTTTGAGCCCTCGCAGAGGCCACGCGGTTATAGTTTCCCATCCCCGTTTTTTCTCTATGAGTCCCTGGTTGGACTTGTCCGGGGGAGGGCCGCGGTTTGAGGCGGACGCCTCCTTTTTTGTTTGGAGGACGTTTCAAGGCGCCTTTTCCGAGGATGAATTTAAAGGATATTCAGGAAGCGAATGGAACGGGTGAAGCAGTCCCTGCACCTTGTCATTCCCCGTCTTTTACGTTATCCTATTCCTGATGAACAGCCCCGACTCCCATCGACCGCCTTCGATCGGACCGGGGCGAAAGGCGGGGATCGGACAAATCCGGAGGGGAGCAAGAGAACCAGATATTTATACGCGGCGATTCATCATCGAGGACGGATCAGGGTACACGCGCCTTTCCTCGGGAAAGGTTTTTTTGTTTGCCGTGCAAAGGGGATAAGCTCCGCTTTTCGCAAAGGGTCCACGGCATGCATACGGGGAAGCAAAGGAGGAATGAACCATGAGCTCGCGCAGCTTGTTCACGTCCGAGTCCGTGACCGCGGGACACCCGGACAAGATCTGTGACCAAATCTCCGATGCGGTTTTGGATGCCATTTTGGCCAAAGATCCCAACGCCCGGGTCGCCTGTGAAACCGCGGTGACGACGGGGTTGGTGCTGGTTTCCGGAGAGATTTCCACCACCTGCTACGTGGATATTCCGAAAATCGTCAGGGAAACCATCCGGGAAATTGGTTATACCCGCGCCAAGTACGGGTTTGATGCGGATACCTGCGCGGTGCTGACCTCCATCGACGAGCAGTCCCCCGACATCGCGATGGGGGTGGACGCGGCGCTGGAAAAAAGGGAAGGGCGCATGACCGAGGAGGAGATCGAAGCGATCGGTGCCGGCGATCAGGGATTGATGTTCGGCTTCGCCTGCAACGAAACACCGGAACTGATGCCCCTGCCGATTTCCCTGGCGCACCGGCTGGCCCGCCGTCTCCATCAGGTTCGGACAGACGGCATCCTGCCCTATTTGCGCCCCGACGGCAAGACCCAGGTGACGGTGGAATATGAAGGGGACCGTCCGGTGCGGATCGACACCGTGGTCGTGTCGGCCCAGCATGCGGAAGACGTCACCCTGGCCCGGATCAAGGAAGACATTCTGGAGCATGTGATCCGGCCGGTCGTTCCGGAGGCGTTGCTGGATGCGGGCACCAAATATTTCATCAACCCCACGGGGCGCTTTGTGATCGGGGGACCCCAGGGAGACGCCGGTCTGACGGGCCGGAAGATCATCGTCGACACCTACGGGGGATACGCCCGCCACGGCGGAGGGGCCTTCTCCGGGAAGGACCCGACCAAGGTGGACCGCTCGGGGGCCTACGCCGCACGCTATGTGGCCAAAAACATCGTGGCCGCCGGGTTGGCCGACAAGTGCGAAGTCCAGGTGGCCTACGCCATCGGCGTGGCGCAGCCGGTCTCCATCCGCGTCGACACCTTCGGCACGGGAAAAGTGGACGAGAGCCGCTTGACGGAGCTGGTCCGGGCCCATTTCGACCTGCGTCCCGCGGGAATCATTCGCTCCCTGGACCTGCGCCGGCCCATCTACCGGCAAACTGCGGCCTACGGACACTTCGGCCGGGAGGATCTCGATCTTCCCTGGGAACGGACGGACAAAGCGGAAGTGTTGCGCAAAGAGGCAGGACTTTGATGGATTCCGTTATCCCCACCGGCGGCCCGCCTCTGGGGGGCGGCCCGGTGGGCGAAAATTGCCGCCCGCGCAGGCAGCGCGGGCGGCTGCCTGTTTTTTCTGAAAGGGTTTTCGCTGTTTGGATGAGGGGGTAAAATATGGATGAGAAGGGGAAGGGAAATGCTATAGAAGGCGGGAGTTCGGAAAATAATTTCTGAAGTTTGCGAAAGGGCTGAAGGCGGCTCTGGGGCGGCGGTTCTCCAGAACCTCCTGTGCCTTTGTCACATACACTGTGGCAAAGGAGGGACGAAAAATGGAGTGGGTGCTGTGGGGATTGGGCCTGTACGGCTCTTTTTGGCTTTTGCTCGTGGCGTTTGCGCGCTCCCTGCTGCTCCGGTTTCAACCGGGGGGAACCCATCTCGTCGTGGTGACGCGGAACAGTCAGGGCTCTGTCGAATGGGTGATTCGTTCCTTTTTTTTCTGGAGCTGGCTCAGCGGCCGATCGTGCCAGATCGTCTGCCTGGATACAGGATCCTCCGATGACACCCTGTTCATTCTGAACCGTCTGAAACATCGCTATCCCTGGATCCGCATCCGATCCGTGATGGAGCACCAGCTGGAGGACCGGATGGCGGAAGAGGGCGTTGATGCGGAACGGGTGGTTGTGATCGATTTGCGCAACCGGCAGTACGGCTGGGAGATCCCCCTCGATCTCCACGGATGATCGGAGAGAGGGATGCTTCCGCTCTTTTCGGAGGTCCCGACATAAAACCCTGAAGGTTGCAGGTGCGCATGGGGATGGAAACGGCAATTTACGCGTTGTCCCGGGACCCTTCGCGCCGCATCAGCATCGCTCCGGCTGCGGACGCCTTCTACTGGGCCAGGCGGGGTGAGGCGGTCGCGGTTCTGGAAACCCATCCTTCCGTGGGACAAGCCTTCCGGCGCATGCGTTCGGGGCGCCTGCGTTCGGGGAAGGATGCGTCGGGCCTTCGGCTTCCGCCCCCTCCGGCTTCCTCGTGGGAGCGCTGGGAGAGGGCGGCCCGCTTTCTCCGGCCGCTCTTGGCGGGGCGTTCCCTGCTCTGGGATGAAGTGAAGGCTTTGGTGGGGGAACTGGCGGAGCCCATGGAGGAGCGGGAACTTCGCGCGGTTCTGCAGACCATGTGCCTGACCGGCATGGCCTTCATGCTGCCCGGCGTCGAAATCCCCCCGGCCGTTTCCCGCTGGCGTTGCAACCGGTGCGGAACGGGGCCGGAGGGATTGTTCCGTTCCCGGTGCGGGCGGTGCGGGAGCCAATGCGTCAGCTGTGACCGGTGCCTTTTTCTGGGGCGTTCCCGCGCCTGCACGCCCTTTTTCTTCTTTTTCCCCGAGGAGAAAAGGGAGGCCTGTCGGGTTCGGGTCGATTTGCGCCTTCCCGCCCTGACCGCGGGGCAGAAATGGGTGGCCGACCGCTGCCTGGAAGCGGTGCGGTCGGGAGAAAAACGGTTTCTCGTATGGGCGGTTGCGGGATCGGGAAAAACCGAAGCCGTCCTTCCCGCCGTCCATCGGGTTTTGGAGCAGGGCGGGCACGTTCTGTGGGTTTCGCCGCGCCGGGATGTGGTGGAAGAGCTGGCGCCGAGGCTGGAACGGGCTTTTCCGGATATCCCGGTAAGCGTTCTGCACGGGGAGAGCGGCTGGATCCGGACGAACAGCCCGCTCACGGCGGCGACGGCCCATCAGGCATGGCGGTTTTACCGCCGTTTTCAACTGGTGGTGGTCGACGAAGCGGATGCCTTTCCGATGAAGGGGGATCCGCCTCTCGGGGCGGGGGTGGAACGGGCGGCGGCGGAGGGGGGGACGATGCTTTGGCTGACGGCCACCCCCCCGGAGGACTGGCGCCGACGGCTGCAACGGGGGCAAATTCCCGGGGTGATTCTGCCGGTTCGCCATCACGGCCGTCCGCTCCCCGAGCCCCGGCTGTTTCGCCGGTGGCGGTTGTGGTCTTCCCTGGAGGAGGCGCGCCCCCTTCCCCCGGTGACGGCCTTTTTGGAGAGGGTGGCGGAAAAGGAGGGGCAGGGACTGTTGTTCGTGCCCCGGGTGGCCGACGTGGACCGCCTTCTCGCCTGGATCAAGAAGCGCCACCCCGACCGGTTGGCGCAGTGCCGCGGGGTGACCGGACGGGAAAAAGAGCGAAAACGGCTGCTGGAGGAGCTCAGGAGCGGGAAAATCCGTTTTCTCATCACCACCGCCGTGCTGGAAAGGGGCATTACGCTGCCCCGCTGTCACGTGCTGGTCTTCGGGGCCGATCATCCCGTGTTCGATGCATCCGCTTTGGTGCAGATCGCCGGGCGCGTGGGACGCGACGCCGATTACCGGCTGGGGGAAGTCTGGTTTTTGTCCGCCGAGCGGACGGAGGGGCAGTTGAAGGCGGTTCGGGAGATCCGATGGATGAACCGGATGGCCCGCCGCCGGGGATGGCTGAAGGAGGAAGGGGAAAATAGCCGCCCCTCGGCTGGACGATCGGCGGGGGATCATGTACCATGATCCTAGACGGCCGGAAAGAAAAATGCGGGGAAGTTGCGCGCAAGCATCGGGTGAAGGAGAGGAGCGGTGTCCGTTGTGGGAGCATCTTTTTCCCCCTCCTCCCACCTGCTGGTTTTGTTCTTCACCCGCGGGCGGCCGCTTCGGGTCGGGGGTGTGGGAGCGCGTGTGCGCGGGCTGCCGTCGCCGGCTGGTCCGGATTGTTCCGCCGCTGTGCCGCCGGTGCGGAAAATCCCTTTCCGGGCAGGGCCCGGCCCTGTGCGGGGATTGCGAGGGGCGGGCCGGGCATCTGGATCAAAACCGGAGCGTCGTTCGGTACAACGATTTTGCCCGGGAGATCGTCGCCCTGTTCAAGTATCGCGGGAGGGAGCGTCTGGCCCGCCCCCTGGGACGGATGATGGCGGAGGAGGCTTGCAAAATGGTTCCGCTTCCCGACTGGGTCACCTTTGTGCCCCTTCATCCGTCCCGGCTGAAGGACCGGGGATTTAATCAGGCGGAATTGCTGGCGCGGATCGTCTCGGCGCATTTGAACCGCCCTTTGGTTCCGCTTTTGAAGCGGATTCGTCCCACCGAGCCGCAGAGCCAAAAAAGCCGCCGGGAGCGATTGGTGGCTCTCCGGGGGGCTTTTGCCCCGGCGGCGGATCGGAAGATTCTGGGGAAAATGGCCGGGGTCCGCGTCCTCATCGTCGACGATGTGTATACGACCGGCTCCACGCTGGAGGAATGCGCCCGCATTCTGAAGGAGGAACGGGTGAAAAGCGTGGTGTCCGTCACCTTCGCCCGCTAGCACCCGCCGAACATCCGGTGGTCTTAAAGCATCGAAATAGACAAAAACTTTCGATGTCTATCGTTAAAAGAGGTATAATCCCTCTGAACAATGGGTAACACAAGTAATGCAACCATCATTTCGTTGGGAGTTTACGAGAAAAGGAGTGGAATCCATGAACAAGTCCGAACTGATCGAACGGGTGGCTGCCGCCACGGGTAAGACCAAAAAGGAAGCCGGTATGGTGGTGGACGCCGTGCTGGAAACCATCTCTGAAGCCCTCAAGCGGGGAGAGAAGGTTTCTCTGGTCGGTTTCGGCAATTTTGAAGTGCGGGAGCGGTCGGCGCGCACCGGTCGGAATCCCCAGACCGGGGAAACGATTCACATCGAAGCCACCCGCGTCCCTGCCTTCAAGCCCGGCAAGCAGCTGAAGGAAGCGGTGAACTGAAAAAGAGAATCGGGAAATCACAAGGCCATCCCTCCGGGGGTGGCCTTTTTCCGTGCCGCCCATGGGGCGCAGACGGAGCCGCTCGCCCGGGGTGTGCTCCGCCCAGCCATCCGAGCCGCGGGGCTCTGTTTTGGACGTATGGCTTCGGGCGATTTTCCCGGCGGCGGAACACCGGAAAGAAGTGGCGGGGAAACGTCTGTGCGGCAAGGGATTTTGAGGAAGAATCCTTGTCCGCCGGAGGGCGGCTCCGGCCATTTCCCGGAAAAACGCCATCGCCGCCGGGGTGACGGACGCCTCAAACGCCGGGGGGTGTTGCGGAAACATTTGGCATCTCACGGGGCGGAAAGGGGATTTCGCAAGGCAAATGCGTTTTCGGGGCTTTCCGAAGATGTCCGGAGGAAAAATTGCCTCAGGGCCGCTTTACGGGGAACCGGCGCCGCAGGAATTCCCCTTTCTGAAACCGCCGCCGGGGCTGGAGAAATAAATGGAAATTGACGGATGAAGCAGGAAGATCTCCTTTGTTTCACGAATGTTTTTCATGTGTTTTCAGCATAGACTCGTTGTTTTGTAAAAAATAAAAATTTTGGTTAAGGAGGGGATTCCCAAAAGATAGTCATTGCATGACCATAAACACACCTTTATAATAATCCAACGGGAAGCGGGCTCGTTTTCTTAAAGTCATCGTTGGAGATGCGGGGAAATAAGCGAAGAATCGTCGGTTTTCCCCTTGAGGGGTTCCGCGTGGGAGCGGCGGGAAAATATGCACAGGCAAGAGGAGGCGAAGGGCTTGAGAAAAGGATGGATCATCGCTTCGGTCTTTCTGGCGCTGATGCTGGTCCTTTCCGCCTGCGGCGGCGGCCAAAAGACCGGAAGCGAATCGGATAAAAACGTGCTCCGGGTCGGGACGGATGCCGCATATCCCCCCTTCGAAAAGCAGGAAGGGAGCGGAGAGATCACCGGTTTTGACATCGATGTGATCAAGGCGATCGCCGAAGCGGAGGGTCTGAAGGTCCAGGTTGAGCACACCGGTTGGGATGGATTGTTCGAGGCGGTCGACAGCGGCAAAGTGGATGCGGGAATCTCCGCGATCACCATCACCAAAAAACGGAAGAAGAAATACGATTTCTCCGAACCCTACTTTGAGGCGAAGCAGCTCATCCTGGTGCCCAACGATTCCGACGTATCGTCGCTGAAGGATCTGAAGGGGAAAAAGATCGGGGTTCAGTCCGGGACCACGGGGGAAATCGTGGTGCAAAAGGCCTTCGGCAAAACGTATGAAGGAATTCGTGGGTATGACGACACCCCCGGGGCCATCGATGATCTGGTGATCGGCCGGGTCGATGCGGTGGTGGCCGACAACGGCGTGGTCCTCGATTACATGAAAAAGCTTCCGAAAGGGAAGTTCAAAACGGTCGAAGACAACTCCTTCGAGCCGGAATTCTACGGCATCATGGTGAAAAAAGGAAACAAGGAAGTGTTGGACAAAATCAATTCCGGCCTGAAAAAGATCCAGGAAGACGGCACCTTTGACGAGATCTACAAGAAGTACTTCGGGCAGGATTCATAACGGGTGCGAAAAAGCCGCCGTTTCCTTCCAAACAGGTTTTGGCGGATCTGAAAGGATCCGCTTTTTCTTCGCATGCAGGAAGAGGTGTGTTTCATGCAGGGTATCGACTGGTCTGTCGTCGTCGAGTACAAGGAGAATTTTATCCGGGGATTTTTTACGACGATCGAGCTGACGGTCGTTGGCATTTTGTTCGGCACACTCATCGGATTGATTCTCGGATTGATGAACATATCCCGGATCAAGGTGCTGATGATTCCGGCCAAGGCCTATGTGGATCTTTTCCGGGGAACGCCCCTGATGCTGCAGATTTTGGCGATCCATTTCGGCATCATCCCCACCGTCTGTGAAATGGTGGGCGTGGATACCCCCTCTGCACTGATTTCCGGCTTTATTGCCCTCTCCCTGAACGCCGGGGCTTATATTTCCGAAATTTTCCGCGGCGGAATCCAGTCCATTGACAAAGGGCAGATGGAGGCGGCCCGTTCCCTGGGGATGACCTACGGGCAAGCGATGCGCCTGGTGATTCTTCCCCAGGCCTTCAAGCGGATGCTTCCCCCCTTGGGGAACGAGTTCATCGCCCTGATGAAGGATTCGTCCCTGGTCATGGTGATCGCCGTCAACGATATCACCTATGCGGCGATGACCACGGCGAAAAGCACCTGGGAGCGGTTGGCGCCCTACGCCACCGCCGCCCTCATGTATCTGGTGCTGACCTATCTTTTGTCCCGGGTGGTCTTTTACCTGGAGCGGCGATTGGAAACCGGCAGAAAGGAGGGGTGATCCCGATTGATCCGCGTCGAACATCTCTACAAGCGCTTTGGCGATCATGAGGTGCTGAAGGATATCAACGTGCACATCAAGGAAAAGGAAGTGGTCTGCATCATCGGTCCGAGCGGATCCGGCAAGAGCACGTTTCTGCGCTGTTTGAACCTGCTGGAGCCGATCACTTCGGGCCGGGTGGTGGTGGACGGCCACGATCTGACCGATCCCAAGACGGACATCAACCGGGTTCGGACCGAGATGGGCATGGTGTTTCAACAATTTAATCTGTTCCCCCACAAGCGGGTGATCGAGAACATCACGATGGCGCCCATGCGCGTGCGCAAATGGTCCAAGGAAAAGGCGGAGCAAAAGGCGATGGAGCTCCTCGGGAAAGTGGGTCTCCAGGACAAAGCGCACGCCTGGCCGGAACAGTTGTCCGGCGGGCAGCAGCAACGCGTGGCGATTGCCCGCGCCCTGGCGATGGACCCCAAGGTGATGCTGTTCGACGAGCCCACCTCGGCCCTCGATCCCGAAATGATCAAAGAGGTGCTGGCGGTGATGAAGCAGCTGGCCGCCGAGGGCATGACGATGGTGGTGGTCACCCACGAAATGGGGTTTGCCCGGGAAGTGAGCGATCGGGTCCTCTTCATGGACCAGGGGATGATCATCGAGGAAGGGACGCCGGAGGAGCTGTTCAACCGGCCGAAGGAAGAGCGAACCCGGACGTTCCTGAGCAAGGTGCTTTGACCGGTTTTTCATGGCAGTGTTTCCAATCTTGACTTTTCACCTTCCCAGTGATATAGTTGATCCGCATGGGATTCCCCATGTGGATCATTTTCAGAAGGGAATGTTTTACATGCAAGGCAGAGTGAAGTGGTTCAACGCGGACAAAGGATACGGTTTCATCGAACGGGAAGGCGGCGAAGACGTCTTTGTCCACTATTCCGCCATTCAGGAAGAGGGATTTAAGACCCTTAGCGAAGGTCAAGTCGTGGAATTCGATATCGTGGAAGGTCCGCGTGGACCACAAGCTGCGAACGTGGTGAAGCTCGGCTGAGGCGGTTCGCAGCGGAAGATCGATCAACTCCGGACAAAACCCCCCCTCGGAATGAAGTGCACCCCTTAAAGTAGACACAGGAAAACACCCCTGTGAAAATTACTTTAAGGGGTGATTTTCGTGGCAAGAAAAGGACAGAAATTCAAGACATATAGCTTTGAACTGAAAAAGAAGGCAGTGGAAATGAGGCTTCAGGGCATTCCCAAGGCAAAGATTGCTGAAGAGCTGGGGATTCAAGATGTGGGGCGATTAAAGATCTGGATGCGGAAATACCGGGAACAGGGCAATTTTGGGCTAATGGAGCACAGAGGGAGGCGGAAAGAGTACAAGGACCTGGAACGGGAAGTCAAAAGGCTGCGACTGGAGAATGATGTCCTAAAAAAGTGGCTGGAGATTTTG